>SXYT01000055.1 GCA_005788205.1 Actinomycetota bacterium
CCCGGCTTGATGGCGATCCACTGGTCGCTGTTCTCCGCGGTCTTCGTGCGCCGCGGGTCGATCGTGACGACCTTGCCGCCGCGCGCACGGATCGCATCGATGCGGTCCGGGAAACCGGGCGCGGTGCACAGGCTGCCGTTCGATGCCCAGGGGTTCGCCCCGAGCATCACGAGGTAGTCGGTGCGGTCGATGTCGGGCACCGGGATGCTCTGGGGCGTGCCGAACATGTATCCGCCGGCGACGTGCTTCGGGATCTGGTCCACTGTCGACGCGCTGAACTTGTTGTGCGACCCCATGGAGCGGTACACGACACTGTTGTAGAGCATCGACCCGAGGTTGTGCGCGCCGGGGTTGCCGCCGTACACGGCGAGCGCATTGCGGCCGTGGCGCTCGATCACGCGCCCGATGCCGTCAGCGACCGCCTGCCATGCCTCCTCCCAGGTGACCTCCACGTGCACGCCGTTCTTCTTCAGCAGGGGCCGGCGCAGACGGTCGGGGTCCTCGTGGAGCTGCTTGAGCGTGCTGCCCTTCGGGCAGATGAACCCGTGGCTGAACACGTCGTCGCGGTCGCCGCGGATGCGCACCACCTGCTCGCCCGGGCCCACCGTGATCTCCAGTCCGCACGTGGCCTCGCACAGCGGGCAGGTTCGGATCACGGTGCGGTTCTGTGCAGGGGACTCAACGGTGGCCATCCCCCTACCCTGCCACGCCAAAGCCCGCGCCGTCACCCCCGGCGGAGGTGGTTCGTACACTGCCTGCCGTGCAGCGTCTCGGCCCCTTCTCCCCCGGCTCCCAGGTGGACGCCGATGGTTTTGCCTCACGCGAGCGTCCGGACACGGGCGCGCCGCACCTGGAGATCTGCATGATCACGACCCCAGACGGTGCCACGTCGCTCGACGGCAGGTCGGGGCCCCTCGGCGGCACCGCAGACCAGCAGATGCTGAGAGCGTGGCGCCGGGCGTGCGACATCGTGCTCGTCGGCGCGGGAACTGCCCGTGCGGAGAAGTACGGGCCACCCTCGCGTGAGGGCCTGCGCATCGCAGTGGTCACCCGGTCCTGCGGACTCGACTGGTCCAGCCCGTTGTTCGCCTCCGGGCGCGGTCTCGTGGTCACGTCGATCGATGCACCCCGTGTGCCGGTGGAGTCCGTGCGAGCAGGTACGGGTGAGGTGGACCTCAGGGCCGCCGTCGCCATGCTCGGTGCTCGCGTGGTGCACGTGGAGGGCGGACCCGCACTGAACGCCTCGCTGCTGGAGGCCGACCTGGTGGACGCGGTGAACCTCACGTTCTCCCCGCGTCTCGGCGGTGCGCACACGACCGACGCGATTGCCACCGCGTTCGCGGGACCGCGACGGTTCGTGCTGGTCGACAGTGCACGCGACGGTGACTTCGTGTTCGCCCGCTACGAACGGGCACGCTGACGCGGCGCGTCAGGACTTCTTGAGGAGTGCGAGCTCGCGACGGAAGTCGGAGGCGTCGTCGAAGTTCTTGTAGACGCTCGCGAAGCGCATGTACGCGACCTCGTCCACGTTGCGGAGACGCTCGAGCACGCAGTGGCCCACGAGCGAGGACGTGACGTCCTTGCCGGCGGCAGCCTCCAGGCGGACATCGTCCTCAACCGCCTCGGCGAGTTCGTCGACCATCTGGTCCGGCACGGGTCTGCCCTTGCAGGCCGAGCGGATCCCGTCGGCAACCTTGGTCCGGTCGAACGGCTGGCGGCCCCCGGAACGCTTGAGCACCATGAGCGGCGCACCCTCGAGGCGCTCGTATGTGGTGAAGCGATACGCGCACTCCGGACAGGACCTGCGGCGGCGGATGGCGGAGCCCTCGTCAGCGGGACGTGAGTCGATCACCTTGGTGTCGTCATGTCTGCACACGGGGCAATGCATGTCCCACACTGTAGGACGAAGCGAATTGACGTATTGTCAATTTCTCGGGAAACCGGCCCCTACGGGATGCGGATGATCTGGCCGACCTCGATGTCCACGCCGTTGACCCGGGCGAGTTCTGCGACGAACTCTGAGATATTGCCCGTGGGCATGTACTGGCGGGCGATGCTCCACAGCGTCTGGCCGGACTCGACCACATGGCTACGGGGCACTGTCTGGACGATCTGGGGGCTGGGTTCCGTGGCAAAGGCCCCGGTGACCAGCAGGGTGCTGGCGACCCCGAACACAGCGACGGCTGCCACCACCATTCGGCGGCGACGGAACACGGCCTGGGAGGGTGCGGGCCTGCGGGTGGCCTGGCAGCGGACCGGGATGGTTCCGACGAGGCCGGGGCGGGTGACGAGCAGCGGGTCGATGGTGGCGGTCATGGGGTTCTCCTGTGGCAAATGCTTGTGGGGCTTGGGTTTGGGGGTTCTGGGACTGGGCGGTCCATTTGGTCTGGCAGAACCGTACCGAACGGGTGTTCGTAAGTTTGACCGAACAGGTGTTCGGTGTCAAGGCTTTTCTTGAACACTTGTTCTACGAACAGGTGTTTGCCTTTCCAGACGAACACCTGTACGGTGACCCCCATGTCAGAAACGCTCACCCCGCGCCAGCGCGAGATCCTCCACGTCATTGAGAAGTCCATGCAGGACAGGGGCTACCCGCCATCGGTCCGAGAAATCGGCGAGGCCGTGGGTCTCAACTCCCCCTCCACCGTGCACAACCACCTGGCCACCCTCCAGAAGATGGGCTTCCTGCGACGTGACCCCACAAAGCCCCGCGCCATCGAGGTCCGCTTCGACACCAACTCAGAGGTCGCCATGGAGCGCCGCCCCGCCCGCCACGTGCCGCTGATCGGCGATGTCGCCGCCGGCACCGGCGTGCTCGCCCAGGAGAACGTCGAGGACCTCATCCCGCTGCCCACCGACTTCACCGGCGAGGGCGAGCTGTTCATGTTGCGCGTGCGCGGTGAGTCGATGGTCGACGCCGGGATCCTCGACGGCGACTTCGTGGTCGCCCGCCAGCAGAAGGTCGCCGACAACGGTGACATCGTGGTTGCCGGCATCCCCGGCGAGGAGGCCACGGTGAAGACCTTCAAGAAGTCCGGCAACAAGGTCATCCTGGTGCCGTCGAACGCGCGCATGGCCCCCATGGAGTTCACCGCGGGCGAGGTCACGATCTACGGCAAGGTCGTCACCGTCATGCGCCGCGTCTAGCGGCACACACCGTCTTTCAGCTCACTCCGAGCCGCTCGGCAACCAGGCGCAGCTTGGCGTCCGGCTGCACCACCGCGACACGCACGTGGCGCGAGCCACCCGCGCCGTAGAAGTCGCCTGGGCTCACCAGCGCACCGGCCTCGCGGGCCAGCTTCTCCGTGAACGCCCAGGCGTCCTCGGCGTCGAACCACAGGTAGAAACCCCCGTCCGGCATGCCGATGTCGATGCCGGACCACTTGCCCAGCACCTGCGCCATGTTCTCCAGGCGGCTGCGGTAGCGGTCGCGCTGCACCTGCACGTGCTCGTCATCATCCAGCGCGGCGACTCCGGCGGCCTGGGCGGGCCCCGGCACCATGAAGCCCGCGTGCTTGCGCACTTCCTTCAGGTACTCCACGATCTCGGCGTCGCCGGCGTAGAAGCCCACGCGCACACCCGCCAGGTTCGAGCGCTTGCTCAGCGAGTGCACGGCCACCACGCCGTCGAGGCCGTGCTGCAGGATCGACTGCGCCGATGTGGACCACGTGAACTCGGTGTAGCACTCGTCGCTGAACACCGGGATGCCGTGGCGCCTCCCCCAGTCGGCGGCGTACCCGAGGTCGTCCAGAGATCCGGTGGGGTTGCTGGGGCTGTTCACCCAGATCATGAGCGCTCGCTCGATGTCCGAGGGTGACAGCGAGGCGAAGTCCATGTGGCCCTCGGCGTTCATCGGGACGGCGAGCGGCCGCAGCCCGGCGAGGATCGCGCCCATCTCGTAGGTGGGGTACGCCACAGCGGGGTAGATCACGGTGTCGCGGTTCGGGCGGCGCAGCTTCATGTACTGGGGCGTGGTGGCCACGAACTCCTTCGTGCCGATGCACGCCGCGATGCGCGACACCGGCACGTCGATCGCGAACCGCCGCGCCATCCATCTCGCGATGCTGCGCCGCAGGGCCTCGCTGCCGATGGAGGCGGGGTACCCGCGCTCGCTGCCGGAGGACGACAGTGCCTCGATCACCGCGGGTGGTGGCGGGTCGCACGGGGTGCCGATGGAAAGGTCCACGATTCCCCCGTCGAACTGCTGGGCAATCTTCTGGAAGTCATCCAGCCGGTCGTAGGGGTACGGCGGTGGCTCGAAGCCGGGGGCGTCACGGTCGCTCATCGCCGACCATTGTCCCACCGACTGCCTGTCCCGTGACGAACTCGCGGAGCCTGCCCGCGGACGCCTCGGAGAGCCGTGCCCTGATCCGCAGGCCCTCCCCCGCGTCCTCCGTGCTCACGACCTCGCCCTCCCGGTGCACCGCAGCGATGATGTCGCCGCGCTCGTACGGCACGAAGAGCTCCGTGACCCTGCTGATTGCCCGCATGCGGTCCGCGAGGGTGCGCAGGAACACGTCGATGCCCTCCTTCTGCAGTGCCGACACCGCGACCGATCCCGCCACGTCGTCCACCAGGGCGGCGCCGAAGTCGTCGCGCAGGTCCGCCTTGTTGAACACGATGAACTCAGGCACCGAGTCCGCGCCGATCTCCGCGAGCACCTCGCGCACCGCGGTCATCTGGTTCTCGGGGTGCACCGCGCTCGCGTCGACCACGTGGACCAGCATGTCGGCAGCCGAGGCGACCTCGAGGGTGCTCTTGAACGACTCGACCAGGCTGTGCGGGAGTGCGCGGATGAAGCCCACCGTGTCGCTCACCAGCACCGGCTCGCCGCCGGGCAGGGAGAGCCTCCGCGTCGTCGGGTCGAGAGTGGCGAACAGCCTGTTCTCCGCGAGCACGCCCGCCTGGGTCAGCGCGTTCAGGAGCGTGGACTTGCCGGCGTTCGTGTACCCCACGATCGCCACGTTCGCCAGGCCGCTGCGGCTGCGTCCCTTGCGCTGGGTCTCGCGCGTGCGCCCGAGCCCCTTCAGGTCGCGCTCCAGTTTCTCGATGCGGCGCATGATCCGGCGGCGGTCCACCTCGAGACGCGTCTCACCGGGCCCCCTGGTGCCGATGCCGCCGCCCTGCTGGGACAGCCCCGCCTTCGCGCCGCGACGCAGACGGGGCAGGCGGTAGCGCAGCATCGCGAGCTCCACCTGCGCCTTGCCCTCGAGCGTGTGCGCGTTCTGGGCGAAGATGTCGAGGATCACTGCGGTCCGGTCAAGTGCGGTGCGGCCGAGTTGTTTCTCCAGGTTGTATTGCTGGGCAGGAGAGAGCTCATTGTCGAACACCACCGTGTCGGCATCAAGGGCCAGGCACACCTCGCGCAGCTCGTCCACCTTCCCCTTGCCGATGTAGGTGGCCGGGTCCGGCACGTCACGCCGCTGCGTCAGACGTGCCACCTCGTCGGCACCTGCTGTGTCGATGAGCAGCGAGAGCTCGTCGAGACCCTCTTCTGTCTCGTCGTCGTTGTGACCCCCGAGGGTCACCCCCACCAGCACGATGCGCTCACGGAAGGTGCGCTCGATGAGCGTCTGGCCGAGTGCCTCCTGGTAGGGGTTGCTCACGTGAGCACCGTGACAGTTCCGATCCATGTGGCAGGCCCGGCGAGAACGGCGGTCCGATCGGGGCCGATCCGCACGCGTGCGACACCACCGTCCATGTGCACCGTCACCTCCGGAGCCGAACGCGGCACCAGGCCCCACGCGAGCGCAACGTCAGCAGCGGCGCACGCGCCGGTGCCGCAGGCGAGGGTGATTCCGGCGCCGCGCTCGTGGACCCGCATCGTGATGTCATTCGGGCCGGGGCCAGGCTCGATGATCTCGAGATTCACATGCGGGACGAGCGCCCCGAGCCGTGCGAGATCAACAAGCTTCACGTCCTCGACCCCCACCACCGAGTGCGGATTGCCGAGCGACACGTGCCGCACGGGTCGTGCCGGATCGCACTCGAGCGCAGCCCACCCGGCGGGTTCGCCCAGGTCGGTGACAGGCCCCATGTCGACGCGCACCTGGATCGTGTGGCCCTCGGGCTCGCCGATCACTTCTGCCCGGCGAAGGCCGGCATCGGTGTCAACTTCATAGACGGCACCCGGGCCATTGCCCAGCGCATGATGGGCGGCCTGGACCAGGCAGCGGATGCCGTTGCCGCTCATCTCCGCGGCGGTCCCGTCGGCATTGAGAAGGCGCATTGAGAGGCGTGGTCCGTCCACAGCCAACAAGAGCAGCCCGTCGGCGCCGATCCCGGTGGTGCGGGCGCACCACAGACGTGCGAGTTCGGCCCAGGGCGCACCAGGTTCTCCCTGGGCAAGGTTGTAGACGAGGAAGTCGTTCCCGAGCCCATGGTGCTTGGAGAGAAACGCCTGCATCAATCGAAGACTACGCCAACGTGCGCGCGACAACGGGGGCGATTTCATCCACCGGGTCGGCGACCACGTCCACCCAGCGGACGCGGGGATCACGCCGGAACCACCGCTCCTGGCGGATGGCGAACTGCTGGGTGCGCCGGATCACCCGGTCGGTGGCCTCCACGAGGCTCATCCGTCCCTCCAGATGCTCGATCATCTCTTTGTAACCGAGCGCCTGGGCAGCCGTGACCGACAATCCACCCGGTTCCGCAACGAGGGTGCGCACCTCCTCGACCAGTCCCGCACTCACCATCTTGTGCACGCGGTCCGCAACGCGGGCGCGCAGGGCGTCACGCTGCCACCGGATGCCGATGAACACCACCCCGTTGTCGGGATGCGCCGAGACTCCGTCTCCGAATGAGCTGAAGAGCTGGCCGCTGCCGATGCAGACCTCGAGTGCACGCACGATCCGCCTGCGGTTCGTCGGTTCGATGCGCGCGGTCGCGACCGGGTCAAGACCGGCCAGGCGTGCGTGCATCGCGGCGGTGTCGGGGTCAGCCTCAAGTGCCTCGCGGATAGCCGGCCACTCGCCCGGCAGATTCAAGCCGTCGACAATGGCGGTGAGGTACAGGCCGGTTCCGCCCACCACGAGCTCGCGCGCACCCGCATCGGCGATCACCCGACGCGCAGACTCGATGTCCTCCACGTACCTCGCCACTGTGTAGCGCTCGGAGGGTCCGCACAGGTCCAGGCCGTGGTGCGGGACGGCCGCCCTGTCTGCCGCCGTCGGTTTCGCAGTGCCGATGTCCATTCCGCTGTACACCTGCATCGCGTCGCACGCCACGATGTGCGTGCCGCCTGCGGCGAGGGCAGCGGCCATGGCCACGTCGCTCTTCCCGCTCGCCGTGGGACCGAGCACCACGACTGGGGGCCGGCTCATGCCGACAAGACCGGGATGCGGACCCTGTGCGTGGCCTCGGCGAGGACCTCACGCAGTTCGCCCTGCAGGAAATGCGGCGCGGCCCGCACGATCTCCACGTTCGCGTAGGTGCCGGGCCGCAGTGCCTCGTGGGACACGAAGTGGACCAGTTTGTTCTGGCGCGTGCGCCCGGTGAGAACGGACGGGTCGCGCTTGCTCGGCCCCTCCACCACGATCTCCTCGGTGCGCCCGACGCGTGCCTGGTGCTTCAACAGCGCGGACCGCTCGACCACGGTGCGCAGCCGCTCGAACCTGGCGGCCACGACCGCGGGATCGACGAAGTGCTCCGTCATGCCGGCGGCCTCGGTGCCGTCTCGCGGCGAGAAGATGAAGGTGTAGGTGGAGTCAAAATCGGCCTCCGCGGCCACCTCGAGCGTGCGCACGAAGTCGTCCTCCGTCTCCCCGGGGAAGCCCACGATGATGTCGGTGGTGACGGCGAGGTCGGGCATGAGCCGGCGCGCCTCGGCGAGCCTCTCCAGGTACCTGGAGCCGGTGTAGCCGCGGTGCATGAGCGCGAGCACCCTGTCCGAGCCCGACTGCAGCGGGTAGTGCAGGTGCTCGCACACGGCCGGCGTCGACGCCATGGCCTCCAGCACGTCGGTGCGCATGTCCTTCGGGTGGGGGCTGGTGTAGCGGACGCGGCGGATGCCCTCCACGCTCCCCACGCTGCCCAGCAGGTCCGCGAACTGCGGGGCGACGCGCACGTCCGCCCCGTCGCGCCGCTCGGCGAGCGCAAGGTCACGGCCGTAGCTGTTCACGTTCTGCCCGAGCAGGGTGACCTCGGTGACCCCGGAGGCTGCGAGCGACGCCACCTCGGCAACGATGTCGGCCGCGGGACGGCTGATCTCCTTGCCGCGGACGGCCGGCACGATGCAGTACGCGCACGTGTTGTCGCACCCGATCTGGATGGTGACCCACGCGTTGTACGTGGTCTCGCGCCGCGCCGGGAGCGCGCTCGGGAACAGCACGTGGTCGTCGTTCACGGCTTCGTCGTAGATCTCGGTGACCGGGCCGTGCAGGCGCGACTCGCGCACCAGTTCCGCGGTTCGGTGCACGTTGTGGGTGCCCATGACAACATCGACCCACGGGGCCCGCTTCTGCACCCCGTCCTTGTCCTTCTGGCTGAGGCAGCCGGCGACCACGATCTGGCGTCCCTCACGGGCGGCCTTCCACGTCTTCAGGTGGCCGAGGGTGCCGTACAGCTTGTTGTCCGCGTTCTCCCGGATGCAGCAGGTGTTCAGCACGATGACGTCTGCCTCGGCGTCGTCCTCCACGGCTTCCATGCCGTCGCTCTGCAGGAGTCCAGAGATGCGCTCGGAGTCGTGCTCGTTCATCTGGCACCCGAAGGTGCGCACGACGTACTTCTGGGGCTCCCCTGTCACTCCGTCAAGGCTAACGGGGCCGACTCCGCCCTCAGGGCGAGGACAC
>SXYT01000056.1 GCA_005788205.1 Actinomycetota bacterium
ACGACTTCAAGAAGGTGGTCGACGTCCACCTGTTCGGCACGGCCAACTGCACCAAGGCCGTGTGGGATACGATGCGCGAACAGAACTACGGCCGGATCATGCTCACCTCGTCCGCATCCGGCATCTATGGAAACTTCGGCCAGTCCAACTACGGCGCCGCGAAGGCGGGCATTGCATCCTTCACGGTCATCGCCGCGCTCGAGCTCGCCCGTCTCGGCGTCACCGTGAATGCGGTCGCCCCGGTCGCCCTCACCCGCATGACGGAGGGCCTCGGTGCCGCCCCCGAGACCGATGAGGAGCGCGAGATGCGCTCGCCGCGCTGGATCGCCCCGATCGTCACCTGGCTCGCGGGCAGCGAGGCAGGCCACGTGACCGGCCGTGTCTTCGAGGCTTCGGGCCAGACGCTCGCCGTTGCGGAGGGCTGGCACCGCGGTCCGTCCACCTCGCCGATCGATGACCCGACCAAGCTCGGTCCCGTCGTTGCGGACCTGCTGAAGAACGCACGCGCCAACGCCGGCATGGACGGCAAGGACGGCAGCTGGCCGCAAAGCACGCTCGCCAAGTAGGCCTGCGCGAACATCACCAACAACTGGGGGACACAACATGACACTCAATCCAGGGGCAGTCGGCAGCACCGGCGAGCCGTACCAGATCTCGTGGACATCGAAGGACTCGCTGCTGTACGCAGTCAGCCTGAACGTCAGCTCCGATCAACTGAGCTACGTCACCGAGAACTCCACGGGCGTCACGCAGAAGGCGCTGCCCACGATGCCCGTCGTGCTCGGCTCCGGCCAGGGCGGCGCGGCGTCCAACCCGATGCGCAACGTGGGCGAGTTCGACTTCGCCAAGCTCGTGCACGCATCGCAGGCGATCACTCTCCACCAGCCGCTGCCCGTCGAGGGCACGGCAACGGTGCAGAGCAAGCTCGTCGCGATGTACGACAAGGTGAAGGCCGCCGTCATCGTGACGGAGGCCGAGGCCAAGGACGCAGCGGGCAAGCCGCTGTACTCCACGCGCTCGTCGGTGTTCATCCGCGACGCCGGCGGGTTCGGTGGCGACCGTGGCCCGAGCGGAGCCGTGAACGAGCCCCCGGCGAAGGCACCCGACCACGAGATCACGTTCCAGACCACGCCCGACCAGGCCTTGATCTACAGACTGAACGGTGACCGGAACCCGCTGCACTCGGACCCGAACCACCCGGCAGTGAAGGCGGGCATCTTCCCGAGGCCGATCCTCCACGGCCTGTGCACGTACGGGTTCACCGGTCGCGGGCTGCTCAACGCACTCTGCGGCGGTGATGCAGACCGCTTCAAGCACATCGAGGGGCGTTTTGCCTCCCCGGTGTTCCCCGGTGACGCGCTCACCATCAAGATGTGGGAGAGCGGTGCCGGCGAGGCACTCTTCGAGACCTGGGTGGGGGACCGCAAGGTCATCGACCAGGGCCTCGTGCGTTTCTCCTGACCAGACTCACCTCGGACTCACGGACCGCCCTTCGGGGCGGTCCGTTGTCGTTGTCCGCCCTTCGGGGCGGTCCGTTGTCGTTGTCCGCCCTTCGGGGCGGTCCGTTGTCGTTGTCCGCCCATTGAGGCGGCGGTTCGAAAGATTCAGAGCGAAAGTTTTTGACTGTTGGCTGGTAGATTCGCGCATGTGAAGCATCGGAGACTGAAGGCCGCAGCGGTAGGGAGCATCGTTGCTGCCGCACTCGTTGTCTCACTGAAGGCGGATTCCATCGGTGCTGTCTCGTCATGCCCGGCATCGTTGACCGGCGGCTCCGTTGCCACTGTGAACGGGGACTGCGTGCTGTCCTTCACGACGGTCGGCTCGTACACCTGGACACCGCCCGCGGGGGTCACGTCCGTTGATGTCCTTGTCGTCGCCGGTGGTGGCGGCGGCGGAGCAGACGCAGGCGGTGGCGGTGGCGGTGGCGGCGTCATCTACGAGCAGGGCCGTGCAGTCTCAGGTGCTGTCGCGGTCAGCGTCGGTGCAGGCGGCGCCGGCGGACGCAATGCGACAGCCACGGTGGCCTCCAACGGGTCGAACTCCACCTTCGGCGCGCTCACGGCGGTCGGCGGGGGACGCGGAGGCACCTACCGGGGCGGTCACGGTGCGGCCGGTGGTTCCGGCGGCGGTGGTGGTTTCGACACAGGTGCCGGTGGTGGCGCAACCGCAGGCCAAGGCAACAGTGGTGCGGCATCTGCTCGAAACAACTGGTGTCAATGCGTGATCACTGGACCGGCTGGGGGTGGCGGTGGAGGTGCCCTCGGCGCCGGGACGGCGGGCAACGTCTCCGACGGCAACGGCGGTCCCGGGCGCACGGTGAACATCACGGGCTCCAACGTCACGTACGGCGGTGGTGGCGGTGGCGGTCGCTGGAGTGTCGTTTCGGCCATCGAGAACGGTGGTTCCGGCGGGGGTGGCCGCGGCGCCGGCAGCTGCGGAGCGAACCCGTCGCAACCCGGCACCTCGAACGCGGGCGGCGGCGGCGGCGGGGCTCCTGCCGGATGTCAGACGTTTGGTTCCGCCGGCGGTTCGGGGATCGTGATCATCCGTTACAGGCTGCCGGACGTGGCTGCCCCCTCGCGGACCGGCATCACAGTCAACAACGCCGGCACGCAGATCACGATTGCGTACGACGAGGCTCTCTCCGCGTCTGTTCCCGCGACGTCGGCGTTCACCGTGCGCGTCGACGGCAACCCCGTGGGGGTGGCGTCCGTGTCGGCATCAGGATCGTCGGTGGTTCTCGTTCTCTCCTCGGCCGTGTGGCAGGGGGCGACGCTGACCCTCGCGTACTCCGACCCGTCCGGGGCAGACGACACCAATTCCGTCCAGGACACTGCAGGCAACGACGCCCCGTCGTTCGGAGCTGCCTCCGTGACCAACACCTCGACGGCGACCACGACGACGACCACAACCACCACGACGACGACCACGACCACGACAGTCCCGAGAGCGACCACCACGGTCGCACCGGTGCTCGAGATCGTGGTGAATGCCCCGACCACAACCGTCGCGGTCGCCCCTGTCGGCCAGGCCGACATCCCCAGAATCGTCGACGTGCCAGTCGTGAGCACGGTCAAACCGGCCGCCCCGAGGACAGGGTCTGCAGCCACCACGACCACGGCTGCGACCACCACCACGTCGACGACGACCACGACGTTGCC
>SXYT01000057.1 GCA_005788205.1 Actinomycetota bacterium
GGAGAAGACGCACCGCATCGAGGACGCCGTCAGCACCACGAAGGCGGCCATCGAGGAGGGCGTCGTGCCCGGCGGCGGTGTCGCACTGCTCCGCGCGCAGGCAGCGGTGATCGCCGCGGCCGAGAAGCTGTCCGGTGACGAGGCAACGGGTGCCCGCATGGTCGCCCGCTCGCTCGAGGGCCCGATCAAGCAGATCGCCGAGAACGCGGGCATGGAGGGCGGCGTCGTCGTCGAGAAGGTGAAGTCGCTGAAGGGCAACGAGGGCCTGAACGCCGCCACCGGCGAGTACGAGGACCTCGTGAAGCTCGGCATCATCGACGCGGCCAAGGTCACGCGCTCCGCCCTGCAGAACGCTGGATCGATTGCCGCGCTGTTCCTCACCACCTAGGCAGTCATCGCCGACAAGCCGGAGGATGGCGGCCACGCCGGTCACGACCACGGCGGCATGGGCGACTTCTGACCCGTTGAACAACTGACGGGGCCCCGTGGCGAGAGCCGCGGGGCTTTCGTCGTTCTGCGGCTCGTGTGCGGGCGCCGTTAGCCTCTCGCCCGTGGCTTCCCCCGTTGCTCTCGTGTCGTGCGACTCTGCACGTGACAACGACACCGACCTGCCGCTCATCGTGCGTGCACTCGGCGACCGCGGGATCGTGACCGAGATCGTCGACTGGGACGACCCTCTTGCTGACTGGGGGCGCTTCGGCGCGGCCATCGTGCGTTCCCCGTGGGACTACCACCGCCGCTACGACGAGTTCCTCGGGTGGGTCGACCGCGTCTCCCGCGAGACGGCGCTGCACAACCCGGCGGAGGTCATCCGTTGGAACACCGACAAGACCTACATCGCGGAACTTGCCGCTGCGGGAATCCCCGTGATCCCGACCACGTACGTTCGGGGCGCGGAGGACCTGGTGCTCGCGAACGACCTCATCAAGGGTGATGTTGTCGTGAAGCCCACGGTGAGCGCCGGTTCCAACGACACGGAACGACATGTGTCCTCGCCTGCCTCAGCCGCTGCGCACATCACCTCACTCGTGGACGCGGGCAAGACGGCGATGGTGCAGCCGTACCAGCGTTTCATCGACGACAACGGCGAGACCGGGATGCTCTATTTCAACGGCGGGTTCAGCCATGCATTCCGCAAGGGCGCGATTCTCGCGGCCGGCGGGAACGAGAGGAACAGTCTCTACGTGGTGGAGGACATCGGTCCACGGACCGCCAACCCGGCGGAGCGCGAGCTGGGGGATGCCGTCATGGCGCACGTCACGCGGAAGTTCGGTGGGGCACCGCTGTACGCGCGCATTGACGTGGTGCGGGGCAGCATCGGTGCACCCGTGCTGATGGAGCTCGAGATGGCCGAACCTTCGCTCTTCCTGCACACGGACCCGCAGGCTCCCGCCCGTTTTGCCGCAGCCGTGACGCACCGGCGCTAGGTGGCCGGGTGCTCGGTAGCGTTGAGCCCATGAGCGAAGCGATGTCCCCCTCGGTCGGAATGGCCGTGATGCACCTGTTCTGCAAGACGACCCCCGGTTTCGACGGTGAGTCCCTGGTGAACGGTGTGAAGTCAGCCGAGAGCGCCGGGGTCACGGTCGTGACCGTGGCGATGCTCGGTCACAAGGCCGATCTCGCCGTCATGGCGCTCGCGTCCGACATGCGCGACCTGAAGGCGCTGCAGACGGTCGTGCAGCACTCCGGTCTCTCCGTCGTCGACTCGTACGTGTCCCTCACCGAGGTCTCCGAGTACGCCAAGGGCATGCCCGAGGCGATGCTGAATGCCCGCCTGTACCCGGAGCTGCCGCCCGCCGGGAAGAACGCCTGGTGCTTCTACCCCATGTCGAAGCGGCGCACCCCGGGCCAGAACTGGTTCACGCTGGAGTTCGACCGTCGCAAGGAGCTCATGGAGGAGCACGGCAAGAGCGGGCGCGCGTTCGCCGGCCGCGTGATCCAGCTGGTCACCGGTTCGGCGGGTCTCGACGATTTCGAGTGGGGTGTCACCCTTTTCGCAGTGAATCCCGATGACCTGAAGGAAGTGGTGTACACCATGCGCTTCGACGAGGCATCCGCGGAGTACGCGGATTTCGGCTCGTTCTACGTGGGCATGGTCACCCCCGTCGCAGAACTGGTCAACCAGGTCTGACGGCGCACCGCGGCGATGGGAACAGACCTTCTCTTCCTGCGTGACGCGTACCTGCGCACCAGTGACGCCGTCGTCACGGAGGTGCGCCACGGCGAGGACGGCCGGACGGGAATCGTCCTTGACCGCACGATCTTTTACTACACCGGTGGCGGGCAGCCGCACGACACCGGCCACATCAACGCAAGCCCCGTCGTCGACGTGCGCAAGGACGGGGACGACGTGGTGCACTGGCTCATTGCCGGCGCGGCCGCTCCCGCCGTGGGCGACAGTGTGGAGTGCGGCATCGACTGGGACCGCCGCCACCGGTTGATGCGCACGCACACCGCCATGCACGTGCTGTGCGGCGTCATCTGGAACGAGTGGAAGGTGCCCGTCACGGGCGGGAACATGGAGCCGCTGTCCGCGCGCATGGACTTTGAGTTCGACCCGCTGCCCGAGGGCTTCGCGGCCCGTGTCGAGCAGCTGGTGAACGAGGCGATCGAGAGGGACCACCCGATCGAGGTGTCGTTCCTCCCGCGCGACACCGCTGTCACCGACGAGGACCTCATCCGCACGAAGGTGTCGCTCATCCCGGAGTCGGTCGCGGAGATCCGCGTCGTCGACATCGTCGGTCTCGACAGGCAGGCAGACGGCGGCACGCACGTGTCATCCACGAAGGATGTCGGGCGCGTCCGTGTGGCGAAGGTGGAGAACAAGGGCAAGGGCAACAAGCGCGTGCGGGTGGAAATCACCGACTAGCGTCGTACTGTGCTGCTCGCGGAGGTGTTCGGTTTCGTCGCCGCGGTGCTCGGTGTCCTGCAGGCCTGGCCCCAGACGGTGCGCGTGCGCCGGCTCGGCCACGGCCGCGGCGTCAGCCTTGTGATGTGGCTGATGATGACCGGGTCGAGCTCGGTGTGGCTGGGGTACGGCCTGCGCATCGGCTCGCCGAGCCTGATCGTGAGCACGCTCGCCACCGGTGCGATGAACATGACGGTGGTGCTCGCGCTGCGCGCCGGCAGCCGAGGCACCCTGCCCGGGCTGGTGCTCGCCTTCGCGGCCGGGACCGCCGCCATCGCCCTGATGCCGCCGTGGTTCGCCCCTCCCGTGCTGTACGCATTCACTCTTGCCCGGATGCCCCAGGTCGTGCGGTCGTGGAAGTCGCGCCGCGACGGTGTCACGGGCTCGGCGGTCTCGCTCGGCTCGGTCGGCATGAGCATGGCGTGCCTGCTCTGCTGGGAGGTGTACTCGATCCTCCATGCCAGCCCCACCCTCATCGGCACCACCACGGTCGCCCTGTCCACGAACATTGCTGTTGCGTGGCTGGAGCTCGGGAACCGTGCATCAACGCGCAGGGTCCGGGCGGCGTGACAGTATCGACCGCATGAGCACAGGCATCACCCTCGACACCGCCAGATTGTCGAACCTGCGGAAATGGAACATCGGCCTGACCGTCCTGCACGGGGCGCAGGCGCTCTTGATCCTTCTCCTCGCCGGCGACTTCGCGATCACCGTCACGTCCACGTTCCCGCAGGGCCCGCCGGGGACGCGTCTCGACACACCAGGCTCCCTCTTCGACCTGCCGGTCGGCATCGCCGTTGCGGTGTTCCTCCTGATGGCGGCGGTGGACCACTTCGTCACCGCCACGGTCGCACGTCCCACCTACGAAGCCGATCTCGCTCGCGGCATCAACCGCTTCCGCTGGGTGGAGTACTCCTTCAGTGCGACCCTCATGCTCGTCCTCATCTGTGCCTACTCGGGTATCACCGACATCGCGGCGATCCTCACGATGGCCGGCGCCAACGTGGCGATGATCCTCTTCGGGTGGCTGCAGGAGACCATGAACCCGCCCGGCCGTGCGGTGACCACGATGAAGCCGTTCTGGTTCGGCACCCTCGCGGGGATCATGCCGTGGGTCGCAGTGTGGACGAACGTGATCGGCGCGGACACGGTCCCCGGTTTCGTGTTCGGCATCGTCGTCGCCGAGCAGATCTTCTTCTTCTCCTTCGGACTCAACCAGTGGCTGCAGTACCGGCAGAAGGGGAGGTGGGCCGACTACCTCCACGGAGAGAAGACGTATCTCGTGCTCAGCCTCGCGGCGAAGTCGTTCCTTGCCTGGCAGATCTACGGCGGGTCGCTCGCCACCTGACATGCCCGAGGTACTGCGCCGCAGCGTCAACGGGTTCGAGATGGCGTACTGGCACGTGCGCTGCGGCACGGACGGGGCCCCCGTGGTCGTGTGCGTGCACGGGTGGCCCGAGACGAAGTTGCTGTACTCGCGCGTCGTCGACCCGCTCGTGGCCGCCGGCTTCGACGTGGTCGTCCCGGACCTGCGCGGGTTCGGCGATTCGGGTCTCGCCCCCGACGGGTTCTACGACATCGTGTCCCACGCCCGCGATCTCCACACTCTCGTGCACGACGGTCTCGGTGCGCAACGGGTTGCACTGGTCGGCGGTGACCTCGGTGGTCCAGTGGTGCAGGAAGCAGCGCTGCGCTGGCCTGAATGGGTGAGGAGAATGGTGGTCTTCAACTCGCCACTGCCGTACGACAAGGAGCGGATGCAGGGGATGGTGACTCGGGCGGACCCCTCGACCGCGGACTACTTCGTGCGGCAGGGAACGGACGCCGATGCGCTCGGTGCCGAACTGGACACGGAGGACAAGCGGGTCGCGTACGTGGAACAGTTCTACGGCCCGCGTCTGTGGGCCCACCCCGGTGCGTTCACGCCGGATGAGGCCCGCATGCACGCCCTCCCCTTCGCGGACGCCTCGAAACTCCGTGCGTCGTTCGGCAACTACGAGTCCGCGTTCGATGCGGCAAAGCGGGTGGAGCGCCCCATGCTCGGGCGCAACAGCGTGACACCGACCCTCGTCTATTTCGGGACCAGCGACCATGTGATCTACCCGGACTTCGACAGGATGGCCGGGGTGGTCTTCGACGTGATCGACGGCCCGCACCGCCTGGACGGTGTGGGCCATTTCGTGCCGTGGGAGGCTCCCGGGGTGCTGGTGGAGGGTGTCACACGCTTCTGTTTGTGAGTCCGCCTCGGGCTGTCCGGCCGTCCCGCGTCTAGCCTCACTGGGAGGGACACGAGGAAGGTGGGCGACATGAGTGACGTACTGCAGGAGGCGCGCGATTTCATCGACGCGAACTGGTCACCCGACGTCGACCCCGACGAGTGGCGCGAGCTCGTGGTCGACTCCGGCTGGTCGGCACTGCGCTGGCCGAAGAAGTGGCTGGGCCGCGAGCTGAACGATGACGACGCCTCCGCCGTCGAGGCACTGTTCCTCGAGCGCGGCGTGCCCGGCCCCGGCCAGGACAAGACGAACCTGTGGGCCGGCACCATGGTCAGCTACGGCAGCGACTCCCTGAAGGACGAGTTCATGCGCAAGCTGCTCCTCGACGAGGTGGCGATGTGCCTCCTGTACAGCGAGCCCGGCGCCGGCTCCGACCTTGCCGGAATCCGCACCTCTGCGGTGCGTGACGGCGACGAGTGGATTGTGAACGGCCAGAAGGTCTGGACGTCCGGTGCGAAGAGCGCCGACTACGGCATGCTCATCGCACGCACCGACTGGGACCAACCGAAGCACCGCGGCATCTCGTTCTTCTGGTTCCCGATGCACCAGCCCGGCGTGGAGGTGCGCCCGCTGCGCCAGGCCACCGGTGATGCACGCTTCAACGAGGTCTTCATCACTGATGCGCGTGTGCACGACTCGCACAGGCTCGGCGACCTGAACGCCGGTTGGTGGGTGCTGCAGACGGCGCTCATGTACGAGCGTGTGGCCATGGGTGGCGGCAGGCGCGGCCCTGCCATGCGCAGCACGAGGGGCGCCACGGCGGCGGCACAAGGCTCGATCCCGTCGCCTGACGTCTCCCTTCTCTCGCTCGCACGGAAGACAGGCAGGTCTGCAGACCCGCACTTCCGTCAGGAGCTCATGAAGCTGCACTGCATGAGGATGACCAACGA
>SXYT01000058.1 GCA_005788205.1 Actinomycetota bacterium
GTCCGCGACCCGTGGGGTTTCCGTCCCCTCTCGGTCGGGCGGCTCCCGGGCGGGGGTTACGTGGTGGCGTCGGAGACCTGCGCGCTCCACACGCTCGGTTGTGTGGACGTGAGCGAGGTGGACCCGGGCGAGATCGTGACGATCTCCGGTGACGAGATCATCCGCAGGAGAACCGGCCAGACCGCCGCGGCGCAGGCCCGCTGCTCGTTCGAGTTCGTGTACTTCTCGCGACCCGACAGCGAATGGGACGGGCGCAGCGTCCATGCCGTGCGACAGCGGCTGGGGCAGCAACTTGCCCAGGAGAGCCCCGTTGACGCGGACGTCGTCGTTCCCGTGCCTGATTCGTCCATCCCGGCGGCGATCGGGTACGCACGCGAGACGGGGATCCCGTTCAACGACGGGTTGATCAAGAACCGCTACATCGGCCGGACGTTCATCGAGCCGGGCCAGTCGTTGAGGGAGCGGAGGGTCGCGATGAAGTTCAACGCCCTCAGCGAGAACCTTGCGGGACGGCGGGTCATCGTCATCGACGACTCTCTCGTGCGCGGGACCACTGCAGGCCCGCTGATACGGATGATCCGTGATGCGGGGGCCCTGGAGGTCCATCTGCGGATCACCTCGCCCCCTGTCGTGCACCCGTGCTTCATGGGGGTTGACATGGGAACGTACGACGAGTTGATCGCCGCGCGGATGTCGGTGGAGGAACTGCGCGTCCATGTCGGCTGTGACTCGCTGAGTTTCCTCTCTGTCGGCGGGATGCTCCGGGCGATCGGCCAGGAGTCCGGGTACTGCACCGCCTGCTTCACGGGTGACTATCCGATCGACGCGGCGCGACTCCAGATCCGCGCGCGAGAGACATTGGTCAATCTGTGAGGGTCCTGGTTCTCGGTTCGGGCGGCCGGGAGGACGCAATCGAATGGAGTCTCGCGCGGTCGGGGGACCCGCAACGGGAGGTGTTCGTGGCGCCGGGCAATGCGGGGTCCGGGCGGAGACTCGCGGTCGATGTGACCGCACCCGGTGACGTCGTCGATGTGTGCCGCCGTGAGCACATCGACCTCGTCATTGTCGGGCCGGAGTCAGCCCTCGGGGCCGGTGTGACCGACGCGCTCCGCGCGGCAGGCATCACCGTTTTCGGACCGAGCATGGCCGCGGCACGCCTGGAGACATCGAAGATCCACTGCCGCGAGTTCGCCGGGCGACATGCGATACCCGGCCCGAGGTGGGCGGCGTTCGGGGGGGCTGATGCTGCCGCGGTCGCGGTCACATGGGCCGACACCCTCGGGAGCGAGGTGGTCGTGAAGGCAGACGGGCTGATGGCAGGCAAGGGCGTGGTGGTGCCGGCAACGCGTGACGAACGAGACAGGGCCATCGCAGCGGCGGCCGAGGGCGGCGGCCCGTTCCTGCTCGAGGAACGGATGACGGGCGAGGAGGTGTCGCTCCTCGTGTTCTGTGACGGGCACACCGTGAGGGCGATGCCGGCCGCCCGCGACCACAAGAGAATCCATGAGGCGGACCGCGGGCCGAACACGGGCGGCATGGGGGCCTACGCACCGACATGTTTCTGCCCGCCGGATGTCGAGGAGCAGATTCTCCGCGAGATCGTGATGCCGGCGGTTCGCGGGCTCGCCGCGGAGGGGAACCCCTACGTCGGGGTCCTCTACGCAGGTGTGATGCTCACCGCTGCCGGTCCGCTTCTCGTCGAGTTCAACTGCCGTTTCGGCGACCCTGAGGCGCAGGTGATACTCCCGCTCCTCGAGACCGACCTGCTCGACGTCGTCACGGCGTGCTGTGCGGGCCGCCTCGACGAGGTGGCGGTCGACTGGAGTGACCAGGTGTCGTGTGCGGTTGTCATCGCTGCGCCGGGCTACCCGGCCCGGCCCGAGACCGGGGCGGTCATCCACGGTCTTGATGAGGCCGGTGCGGAGCACGGGGTGACGGTCTTTCACTCGGGGACGGACAGTCGTGACGGGGAAACCGTGACGTCCGGGGGCCGGGTCCTCACCGTGACCGCAGTGGGTGCCGACCTGAGGGCCGCCCGGCAACTGGCCCTCCGCGGCGTCGGGCATGTCTCGTTCCCCGGTGCGGTCCACCGGCGTGACATCGGCTGGCGCGAGCTGGCCCGGACCACCGGCGGGTACGCGGCGAGCGGTGTGAACGTCGAGGAGGGCAACCGTGCGGTCGCTCTCATGAAGCGCAAGATCGAGTCCACGCACACGCCTGCCGTGATGAGCGGCGTGGGCGCGTTCGGCGGTGCCATCGGCTTCGTGCAGGCAGCCTCCATGAAGGAGCCGGTTCTCGTCGCATCCACTGACGGCGTCGGGACGAAAGTCATGGTGGCGGCGGAGAGCGGGAGCTGTGCCACCCTCGGCCATGACATCGTGAACCACTGCGTCAATGACATCCTCGTGCAGAGGGCGACGCCGCTGTTCTTCCTCGACTACTTCGCCGCCTCCAGTCTTTCTGCACCGTTGGTGGCCGAGATCGTCGGGGGCATGGCAGACGCCTGCAGGGAGAACAACTGCGTCCTCCTCGGCGGGGAGACAGCCGAGATGCCGGGCGTGTACCACGACGGCCATTTCGACATCGCCGGGACGATGGTCGGTGTCGTCGAGAGGGACCGGCTGCTCCCGCGGCCTGACGTCGTCCCCGGGGACGTCCTCATCGGTATCGCGTCCTCCGGGCTCCACACGAACGGCTACTCGCTCGCGCGGAGGATCTTCGAGGGCCTGCCGCTGGATGCGTGCCCGCCCGGCATGACGGTCACCCTCGCGGAGGCGCTGCTCGCGCCGCACCGTTCGTACCTCGGGGTGCTCGCTCCGCTCCTCGGCACGGACCTCGTGAAAGCGCTGGTCCATGTCACCGGCGGGGGGTTCATCGAGAACATCCCGCGAGTCCTGCCGGCGGACACGGATGCCGTCGTCAACCTGTGTTCATGGCGCACTCTCCCGGTCTTCGAGGTGATGAGGGCGGTGAGCGGGCTGGAGGAGCAGGAACTGCACCGCACGTTCAACATGGGGATCGGGATGATCGTGGTCGTGTCCAGGGCAGACGCGGAGGCCGCGCGAGAGCTCATCGGGGAAGAGACCTGGGTCATCGGCCAGGTCACGCAGGGCACAGGCAAGGTGCACCTGGCATGACGCGCCGTGTCGTCGTCCTCGCATCAGGTGCGGGCTCCAACCTCCAGGCACTGATCGACGCGGCACGCTCGGGCGTGCTCGGGGCTGACATCGCGGCCGTGGTCTCCAATGTCCCCGGTTGCGGTGCCCTTGCGCGCGCGTCGGCGCACGGGATCCCCGCGGAAACCGTCGAGCCCCTCGCAGGCGAGAAACGCACGGACTACGACACGAGACTCTCCGGGGTGGTCGGTCCGCTCGGACCCGACCTGGTCGTGCTGGCCGGTTGGATGCGGATCCTCACCGGTGCATTTCTCGACAACGTGGGGGCACCTGTCATCAACCTGCACCCGGCCCTCCCGGGGCAGTTTCCCGGGGTCGACGCCATCGGACGGGCATGGGCTGAACGCCATGACGG
This sequence comes from Actinomycetota bacterium, assembly GCA_005788205.1. Classification (GTDB taxonomy): domain Bacteria; phylum Actinomycetota; class Acidimicrobiia; order Acidimicrobiales; family Ilumatobacteraceae; genus UBA2093. The sequence goes on from SXYT01000058.1 coordinate 3,532, forward strand.
CCGGACCGAGAGCGGGGTCATGGTGCACCTGGTGCCGGACGAGGGAGTCGACGATGGGCCGGTCATCGCCGTGTGCACGGTGCCCCTGAGGCCCACCGACTCGCTGGAGGAATTCACCACGCGCATGCACGCCGCCGAGCACCGTCTCATCGTGGACGCGACGGCGGATGCACTCCGTGTGCCGAACGAACGAACGAAGGAGCAGTCACACCGATGAAGAATGCCATGGACAGCAACACGGATCTTTTTGCCGGGCATGATGCGCTCACATTCGACGATGTCGTGGTGGTGCCGGGCTTCAGCGAGGTTCTGCCGGACGAAGCGGATGTGTCGACATTTCTTGCCCGCGACATCACGCTCTCGATCCCGATCCTGTCGGCGGCGATGGACCGCGTCACCGAGGCTGACATGGGGATTGCGATGGCCCGGGCGGGAGGCATCGGCGTGGTCCACCGCAACATGGCCATTGCGGAGCAGGTGGCGCATGTCGTGCGGGTGAAGCGTTCCCAATCCGGCTGGATCACCGACCCCGTGACGCTCGGCCCGGAGGCGACTCTGAGCGATGCGGAGGCGATCATGTCGCGTTTTCATATCTCGGGGGTGCCGATTGTCGACGGGTCCCGTCGGCTCGTCGGCATCCTGACCAACAGGGACACGAGATTCTGCGAGCCGGGGGACTACTCGCGCCGGGTGGACGAATTCATGACACCTTCACCGCTCGTCACGGCGCGTGCCGGCACCTCACTCGAGGAGGCACGGCGGATTCTCGGCGAGCACAGGCTGGAGAAACTCCCGCTCGTCGACGATGACGGACTGCTCGTCGGCCTGATCACCGTCAAGGACATCCTGAAGGCCACCGACCATCCGAACGCGAGCATGGACGAAAAGGGACGGCTCCGGTGTGCCGCAGCCGTGGGTGTCGGCCCGGATCTCGAGGAGAGGGTGACGGAACTGGTCAGGGCGGGCGTCGATGCGCTCTGCATCGACACGGCGCACGGGCATTCATCGAGCGTGCTGACGGCGATCAGGAGAATCAGGAACGTGAGCGCGGGGATTGCCGTGATTGCCGGGAACGTGGTGACACCCGAGGGGGTCGAGGCGCTCTGCGGGGCCGGAGCTGACGCGGTGAAGGTCGGGGTGGGTGCCGGTTCCATCTGCACGACGCGGGTGGTTGCAGGTGCGGGACTCCCGCAGTTGTCGGCGATCTGGGAGGCATCACGCGCAGCCATGCGGCTCGGTGTCCCGGTCATCGGCGACGGTGGAATCACGTATTCGGGAGACATCGTGAAGGCGATCGCCGCGGGTGCGTCGAGTGTCATGGTCGGCTCGGTGCTCGCGGGGGCCGATGAATCCCCCGGCGAGGTCGAGCTGTTCGAGGGCCGTCGCTACAAGAGCTACAGGGGGATGGGATCACTCGGTGCCATGACGGGCCATTCCGCGGACCGGTACGGCAGCGGGCAGGGAGAGTCCCCGGTGCCCGAGGGGGCATCAGGATCAGCAAGGTCCCGAAAGGTCGCGCCCGAGGGCATCGAGGGCAGGGTCCCGGCGACGGGACCCGTGAGTGACCTCCTCGACCAGTTCGTCGGCGGCCTGAGGTCGGGCATGGGATACGCGGGCACGCCGACAGTTCCCGTGCTCCAGACGGCTGCCCGTTTCCGCCGGGTGACGACAGCCGGGCGGCTCGAGAGTCACCCACATGACGTCACCATCACGAAGGAAGCGCCGAACTACCAGCGCCCGATCGGCTGAGGCCTACACGGCGGGCTTGACGGCGCGCCGCACCGGCCTGTCCCAGCCGGGCTGGCCCGTGGACTTGGGGCTCGGCCAGAGTCCTTGTCCCATGTCGACCATGCCGTGGTGCGAACCGTGTGCGCCGAGGATGTTCAGGAAGGGGAGAGCGTCGAACGCCTCCGGGCCCTTCACACCCGAGCCCTTCCAGGAGCCGTCCGCCATGAGCTCGAGAGCGACGACCGGGCAGATCGCCGTCTGCCACAGCACTGCCTGGCTGTCGTACTCGCGCATCGTGACCTCGTTGTCGGCAACGTGGTACAGGTACACCTCGCGCGGCTTGCCGTCGGCGATGCCCTTCACCCACGTTCCCGCGCAGGTGCGCCCGTGCATGAGGTGGCCGAGTTTCGCCGGGTTCGGCAGCACGGTGGCAAGCACGTCGCGCGGGGCGACGTGCACGCCGCCGACCTTGATCTTCTCGGTGGAGTCGAGACCGAGGTAGGCGAAGGTCTTCAGCCAGTCGATGAACTCCGCACCGAGGCCGTACTTGAACGTGACACGGCTGCACTTCACCTCGCGGGGGATGAGGATGACCTCCTCGTGCTCCACGTTGACGCACTCCACGGGGCCGATGCCCGCGGGAAAGTGGAAGATCTCGGGCTCGCTGAAGCAGTCCGTGGTGAAGAAGCCGCGTTTCTTCTCCCACACGACCGGCGGGTTCAGGCACTCCTCGATCGTGGTCCAGATCGAGAAGGTCGGGGCAAAGTCGAAGCCGTCGATCGAGAGGTTCGACCCGTCACGGACTCCGATCTCGTGGATCTCGTCGAAAATGTGGTCAGCCGCGTAGCGGGCGAAGACGTCGCTGAGCCCGGGCTCCACGCCCATGCCGATGACGGCGAGAATCCCGCGCTCCCGCCATTTCTCGTCGTCAGAGAGCTGGTCCTCGCCGAGCATCCTGCCGATCTTGTTGTACGGGTCGAGCGGGTGCGGTTCCGACAGGTTCATCGCCATGTCGATGTAGTTGCACCTGGCCTGGTAGGCGGCCTCGAAGATCTGCGGGTTGAGACGCGGGTCGCACGCGTTCACGACGACATCTGCCTCGGTGCGCCCGATCAGGGCGACCAGCTCGCTCACCTGCGTGGCATCCACCTTCTCGGCACGGAACTTCCCCGGGTCATCGAGGGCAGCGATCGCCGCCTCGGCTGTCTCTTTCGAGATGTCGGCCAGCACGAAAGAGTCGAAAAACCCCCGTGTCTCGGCAATGGAGGCCATCGAGGCCCCGACTCCGCCTGCTCCCACTACGAGGATGTTCATGATGTTTCTGCACACTCCGACGCACTGACTGCGTCACCTGACTTGTGACGCACAGGCTACCTGCGGTCCCCACCCCGCAGGCGGGCACCGTCTTTTCGTTGACCCGTGGAGGCGTGGGAGAATTCAGCCATGGCGTTTGCGGGACGGGACGAGGTGGGATCGATCGCTGACCCCGAGGTCCTCTCGCAGAACCGGCTCCCGATGCGGAGTCCGTTGCACGGGCGTGAGGGCAATCCGTGGTTCCGCTCGCTCGACGGTGAGTGGTCCGTGATGCGGTACGCGCATCCCGCTGACGTGCCCGCGGAAGTGTTCACACCGCTCTTCGATGACTCGCGATGGAGGACGATTCCCGTCCCCGGCAACTGGACGCTCTACGGCCTCGGCGACGAGCCGCACTACACGAACGTCCCGATGCCGTGGCAGGGCCTCCCCCCGGCGCTGCCCGAGGTCGTCCCAACGGTGGTGCACCGCACGGTGTTCCCGATGCCCGCGAAGTGGCCGGGACGGCGCATCATCCTCCACGTGGGCGGTGCCGAGAGCGTGCACACCGTGGTCGTGAACGGCAGCAGGGCGGGCTACGGGACCGACAGCAGGCTGGCGAGCGAGTACGACGTGACCGACCTGCTGCACGATGGCGAGAACTCGCTGGTCATCATGGTCAGCAGGTATTCGGCCCAGAGCCACGTGGAGGACCAGGACCAGTGGTGGATGGCAGGCCTGCACCGTGAGGTGCACGTGCGTGCGCAGGCCCCGGTGCACATCGAGGATGTCCGCATCGATGCCGGTCTGCAGGAGGGCAACACCACGGGGACGCTGCGCGTGCTGACGACGGTCGGCACGAACGGCGGTGCGCCCGTGCCGAAGGGGTGGACGGTCCGTGTCGAGGTGGCATCGCCGGAGGGGCGCGTGCTCGCGACGATGGAGGAGGCAGTCCCGCACCGCAC
>SXYT01000059.1 GCA_005788205.1 Actinomycetota bacterium
CGTGAAGTGGTGGGCCCATCCGGCAAGTGACGATGCCCGGCTCACGGCGCTCTCCGCACCGGACCGCCTTGCGTGGGTGCCGGTGGACCTGCCCGCCCTCTGGGCATCCGTGGAGGGCCTCGACCACTCGAACGGGGTCCTCCTGCGGGCCTCGTTCGACTCGCCCGCCGTCGACGCTGGCCGGCGCCTGTGGGTCGAGGTCGGGGGCATCCTCGACCAGGCGGACCTGTGGCTGGACGGTGCGTACCTCGGTGACCAGGACGGGTACTTCCGCCGCCACAGCTACGACATCAGTGATCTGAACGCGCTCACGGACTCCCATGACCTGGTGCTCGAGGTCCACGGTGGTGCGAGAGCGGGAGTGTGGCGGCCCGTCACCCTCGAGACCACCGGGCTCGCGCGCATCGACTCCGCCCGTGTCCTCACACGGGACGCAACCGAGGAGAATGCCCACGTCCTGTTCACGGCATCGATCGACTCCGCGCGTGCTCTCACGTGCACGGTGCGCACCACGGTGGACGGTGCAGTGCGCAGCGAGAGGCGCCAGTCCCTCGCCAAGGGCCTGAACAACGTGTCATGGAGCCTGGACATCGCCGCGCCTCGGCTGTGGTGGCCGCACTTTCTCGGCAGTGCCGAGATGACCGACGTGCACATCGACGTGATCGTGGACGGCGAGACCAGCCACAGCCACGCCGTGCGCACCGGGCTTCGCCAGGCCAGCTTCCAGAACTGGACGTGCACGGTGAACGGTGAGCGGCTGTTCCTGGACGGCGCGCACGTGACGGAGCCCTGGTACGACATGGCACGCGGCGGGCGGGACGAGATCATCGAGCCTCTCGTGCGGGCGCGCGGGAAGGGACTTGACCTTGTGCGCGTCTGCGGCCACGTGGCGCACCCGGACTTCTACGCCGCGGCCGACGAGATGGGGGTGCTCATCCTCCAGGACCTGCCCGTGCGGGGCAGCGGCAGGCGCGGCAGGAAGGTGGCCACGCGGTGGACGGCGGGCGTCGTCGATTCCGTCGGCCACCACCCGAGCGTGTTCGCCTGGCACCACAGGGCACTCGACCAGTTCACGGCGCGCGGGCTCGCAAAAGCCGACCCGACGCGCGACGCGGTGGGTCACTTCTCCACGCTCTTGCCCCCCACCACGCGCGGCCGGATCGGCACGTGGCTCGGCACGCTGGATGCGATCACGCGCTCCAGCCCGGAGACGTCCATCCGTGCGGTGCCGAACCTCGCCCGGTTCGTGACGCACGAGGAACTGGAACTGGTGCCGCCGCTGCGGCCGGACAACGAGGAGCAGCGCGACGCACTCGTTGCGTACCTGCGCGCGGTCGGGTTCAACCCGGCCACGGGCTACTGCTTCGAGAGGGCCTGAGCGGGCGCGCTACGAGTAGCGCCAGCGCTTGGCACTGACGCCGCGCGCATTGTTGCCCATCGCCTCGAGGGCTTCTGTCTCCATGCCCACCACGTCGACCGGGGCAAGCCCGAGCGATGCAGCCACAGCCTCGATCGTCATGGGGATCTCGCCCGGGTTGCCGAAGCGCATCTTCACGATCGTGCGGTGCGGCTCTGGCAGCACCGAGACGTCCATGCCGAGCACCTTCGTGGCCGGCCTGCCGCGCTTGGGCCTGGGCCCTTTCGGCTGCGGCGGCGCCCCTGCCGGGGGGCGACCGCGACGGGCCACGGTTCGGCTGAACGGGCCGCACCAGGTCTCGCAGTAGTGGCTCTGGCTGCCGGGCGGGAGATCAGCGCTGCAGCGCCCGCACGCGCGCCCGAGGCCGCGCTGCTTGCGGTTCGCGTTCATCCGCGTGACACGGCTGTTGAGGTACTTGCACCCGTCTTTCTGGCAGGTGATGACCGGTCCCCGCGTCTCGCGCAGGAACGGGTCGTTGCAGATGACGCAGTTGAACTGCTTGCCGCCCATGTCGTGATCGCGGCAGTCCTACTGGCGCGCGAGGTCCTTGCGGTTCGCGAACTTCGCCTTGCGGTAGTCCTTGTGCATGAGGGCGATCACGTCGATCGAGATCTCCTTCGGGCAGGCCGCCTCGCACTCCCCGTGGTTCGTGCAGGAGCCGAAGTACTCGTCCATGGTCTCCACCATCGTCTCCACCCGGCTGAACCGCTCCGCCTGGCCCTGGGGCAGGCGGTTCAGGTGCGCCACCTTCGCGGCGGTGAACAGGTTCGCCGCACCGTTCGGGCAGGCCGCCACGCAGGCACCGCAGCCGATGCACTCCGCAGAGTCCATCGCGGCGTCCGCGATGGGCTTCGCGATGGGGATCAGGTTCGCGTCCGGTGCCCCGCCCGTCTCGGCCGTGATGAATCCGCCGGACTCGATGATGCGGTCGAACGCCGACCGGTCGACCATCAGGTCCTTGATGATCGGGAATGCCCCGGCACGCCAGGGTTCGATGGTGATCGTGTCGCCGCTCTTGAACTTGCGCATGTGCAACTGGCAGCTCGTGGTGCCGCGCTGCGGACCGTGGGCCTGGCCGTCGATCATCAGCGAGCAGGTCCCGCAGATGCCCTCGCGGCAGTCGTGGTCAAACACGACGGCCTCCTTGCCCTCATGGACGAGGTTGTCGTTCAGGATGTCGAGCATCTCCAGGAAGGACGCCTCGTCGGTGATGCTGTCGATCCGGTATTCCTCGAAACGTCCCTTCTCCTGCGGGCCGGCCTGGCGCCAGATGCGCAGCGTGATGTTCTCGAGATGGTTGCTCACTTGTAGCTCCTGGTGGCGAGGTGGACGGATTCGAAGTTCAGCGGCTCGATGTTGAGCTTCGGCGACATTGCGTCGCCGCCCCACTCCCATGCGGACACATGGCAGTAGTTCTCGTCGTCACGGAGGGCCTCACCGTCATCGGTCTGGTACTCGGTGCGGAAATGGCCGCCGCAGCTCTCGTTGCGGTCGAGGGCGTCACGGCACATCAGCATGCCGAGCTGGAAGAAGTCATCGACTCGGCCGGCCTTCTCCAGCGTCTGGTTCAGACTGGCTCCGTCACCGGTCACCTTCAGGTCCTTCTGGAACTCGGCGTAGAGCGCCGGGATCTCGCTGAGGGCCTTCTCCAGGCCCTGCTGCGTGCGCTCCATGCCGCAGTAGTCCCAGATGATCTTGCCGAGCTCGCGGTGGAAGAAGTCGGGTGACTTCGTGCCGTTCACGGCGAGGTAGCCGTTGAAGCGCTGGCGCGCCTCCTCCTCGGCCTTCTTGAACTCGGGATGGCTGGTGTCGGGCACCGGCTTGTTCAGCATCGGGGCGAGTTCGTTGCCGATGGTGTACGGCAGCACGAAGTAGCCATCGGAGAGGCCCTGCATGAGTGCGGACGCACCGAGGCGGTTCGCCCCGTGGTCCGAGAAGTTGGCCTCACCCGCGGCATACAGGCCGGGGATGTTGGTCATCAGCTCGTAGTCCACCCACAGACCGCCCATCGTGTAGTGGGTGGCGGGGTAGATGCGCATCGGCTGCTCGTACGGGTTCTCCCCTGCGATGCGCTCGTACATCTCGAAGAGGTTGCCGTAGCGCTCCTCCACGATGTCCTTGCCGAGGCGGTCGATCGCATCGGAGAAGTCCAGGTACACGCCGTTCTTCTTCGGGCCGACACCGAGTCCCTTGTCCACGGCGCGCTTGGCCGCACGCGACGAGATGTCACGCGGGGCGAGGTTGCCGAAAGACGGGTACAGGCGCTCCAGGTAGTAGTCGCGCTCCGACTCGGGCACGAGGTGCGCGGGGCGCGTCTCGTCCGGGTTGGTGGGCACCCACACGCGGCCGTCGTTGCGCAGTGACTCCGACATGAGCGTGAGCTTCGACTGGGAGTCGTCGCTTTGCGGGATGCAGGTGGGGTGGATCTGCGTGTAGCAGGGGTTCGCAAAGAGCGCGCCCTTGCGGTGCGCACGCCATGCCGCCGTCACGTTGGAGGCCATCGCGTTCGTGGACAGGAAGAACACGTTGCCGTAGCCGCCGGTGGCGAGCACGACCGCGTGCGCGGAATGGGACGAGATCTCGCCCGTGACGAGGTCGCGCACGACGATGCCGGCCGCGCGGCCGTCGACCACGACGACGTCGACGAACTCGGTGCGGTTGAACAGGCGGACTCCGCCGAGACCCACCTGGCGCGAGAACTGCTGGTATGCGCCGAGCAGCAACTGCTGGCCCGTCTGGCCGCGCGCGTAG
>SXYT01000060.1 GCA_005788205.1 Actinomycetota bacterium
GTCCGCTGCTCTACCAACTGAGCTAAAGGCGCGGAGGCGGAACGGAACCCAGAGCGAAACTCGCCCGGAGAGCCGAATACGACCTGTTATGAGTGTAGTTGGGTGCCACTCAATCCAAACAAGGGCGCGACGGGTCCAGATAGATCTAACCAAAGTCAGTTGGATTTATCTGATCACCTCATCTGTGTTGGGGCATAGGTCACCCTTGACCCTCAAAGAATCGGCAAATCCTTCGTTATGCGGCAGGTGGTGAGGCCGTCCGCGCCAACTGCGTGCGACGCCGGTACAGAACCAACGCACGGTCGTTTCGCATCAACAACATGACCATTAGGTCGATCCATTGATGATTGAGGTTCAGCGAGCGAGCGCGCTCTCCCCTGGCTAAATCATTCTTAATGACCGAGTTCAACGATTCTGCCAAGCTGCGATTTCCATACAGACTTTTCCAGTCAGCCGAACCTGGCGCATGAGCGCGAATGTGTTCGCCGTACGTGAAGTCCGCTTTTTCAGGCGAGTTCAAACGCTGGGTGCTTTTGCCATTCCATAGTCGAACATCACAGTTACTTCCTTCAGGAACGATGTAGTCGCAGTACACACGGCAAGTTGATTTTGCATTGTGTTGGAAAACAAGTTTGGTTGCGCGTAAAGGAATGAATGCACCATCAATTGCCTTGATGGAGACTGCTCCGCGAAATGCAAAGACTGCAGTCTTTATCCTATTGATCATAATGGGGTCAAGTTGCGTAATGCTCCGATATGGAAAATCTTCTTCGAATAGTGCAAAACAACTCACGACATACATTCTCGAATAGCGAAGAGAGTTGCCCCACCGACTTAGAATGGGATGAACGTATGTTGGCATCAAGAGAGCTTCCCGCGGCCTTAGTGGAGCTGCTGTACCTGAGGCCTTCTGAAGATGAGACCCAACTGTTGAGTTATGACCGTCATCTCATTGCACTTTGGGAACATACTTGGCATTGGATTCATCGTGATTTCGCAGATGAGGTTCTGTTCTCTTCTCAATCTTTACGGGAAGTGGCATCCACAATGGCTGCAATGGCTACACCCTTTGAGTTCGCGCATATGGTCGTGATCACTGGTACCGAAGGATTTGAGGAAGAGTCACCTTGGGAAATCTTCCCAATTGAACAGGTGCTCGAAGAAGTTGGTCCCCTTTTCCAAAAGACACCCAAATTCTTGATGGAGTTTGGCACTAGGGAATTCAAGGTAATTCCTGTGACAACGTGGGCGCCCCGTTACTACTTGGACGGAACCGAGGAGTCTCAAACTCACCTTCTATATGTTCAAACTAATATCGGAGATTACGACGAACATTTGATTTTCGTGAACATGAATATGGATAACGACAATCTTGACTCAAGTCGTTGGGACACAGTCGAAGTTGGGATGCTCTACGGCAATGAAATCGTCATTGTTCAGACATACAGAGGAACCGCACAGCACTATTCCGATTCGCGAATTCCTGCTGATGTACACCGTGCCGAACTGATATCTCTTGATGAGGCTCGTAAATTTATCGAGATTGTGGCAACCTCAGTGGAAAGGGACGGTGAAACATTTGTTGATGTTTGGGGTCATGCGACCTTGAGTTCTTTGGGCCAACAAATTCTCGCCGGCGAGTGACTCAATTTTTACCGGAGCCACATATTCATCTCACCAGTGAGCCGTCACGATCCAATCCCTAAATGGGAGACGGTAGCTCGAAGATAGACCTGCGACAAAATGACTAAGGTCTGCGTGAACAATCAATCCAAAAAGCGGTATCTGGCGAGAGGAGCAAACATTTGAGCAAAGAGCCGATTCTTGGTGTTATCCAGTTTCCACATCCGGGCAGCGAACACCGCATCGGTCCTAGCGGTTACACCCCATGGAACGCTGGAGATCACCGACGAAAGTTCATCAAGGCCAATGGTCGGATTATCGACGATCAAATTGGCGGACTCCGTGAGAGTCCCCTTGTGTGCTGGACCGAGTGGGAAGCACCATCAACCCTGATCAAGCGCTTCAAGCAAGAGCCCGAACATCCCGGGGCAGTCGTGGAACCGGTGTTCTCCGGAACTATTCCGTCTGAAGGCAAGATACAGAACACGGACCCATACATCTTCGGGGATCAGTTTTTATACACATACTGCAAACAAGTCCAGCCGGCACGGTGGAACAGTACAGTTCTGGCGAATTTGGAACCCGGCACGTTGATTCTCTTCGGTTCTCACCTCAGTAGACGGTTTGTACTTGACACCGCCTTTGTTGTGGGCGACTTCATCACGCACTCCCGCGAAACCTGGCGCCAAGAACTGGGAAGAGCGGTGTCGTCCGTATACCAATCTGTCACCCTCGAACCAATGTATGCCGATCCGATTCCAGCTGGTGTGAGGTTTCGGCTATATCGAGGCGCCACTCTTGAGCGTCCTGCGAATGGAATCTTTTCGTTCGTTCCGTGCCTTCCGGTCTACGACGACGTAATTCAGCCGTTCGCCCGACCAACGATTTACTTGGATGGCATCATCACGCCGCGTCTTACGCAGCAGTGGAAGACGACACACCTTAATCACTCTTCCATTGTGAAAGTCTGGGAAGAGGTGGTTCGCCAAGTAAAGGAACAGGGCCTGATGCTGGGCGTCGCTGTTGAGGAGCCCACTCTTTCTCACGGAAACTCACAACTATGAAAACTAGAGTGCGCAATACCCGCGTGTCGGAACATGCTGATTCAAAACGTCATCCTTTGGCTGACGCATGACGAGTTATCCAGTCGCTGATAGTTTCCCGATTTGATTGCGGGGTCTGAGACGGAATGTTGTTTGTCCATCCAAGAACTTTCGTTCCTGCAAAAGTGCCAACGAAAAACTGACATCCTCGCGCTCCCTCTCTCCTCGACACATTCTTATCTTCTTTAAGATCGGCGATACGCAGCTCCGTGAACTGATTCAACACGGCTCTACCGTTTAGCAACAAAAGAGGAATTTTGTATGTCGTTAACTGAAAGCGCAGGAACTCCACGTCAGAATCGAGTAGTACCTTCTGCACTCGATCCGGTTCAAGATCCCGCCAGACCGGCGAGGTGGCCCATTGAACTAGGTCCAAATGACAAGCAGTGCCGTCAAAATAGCTCGCACCAGATGGACGGACGGCATATGTCTCCATCCAACTAAACCATGTCTTATAGACCTTGTCTTTATTCTCGAAGTAGGAATAGCCACCTTCGACAACTCTTGCGGCGTCTTCGAGGGACAACTCGGTCTGATCATCAATGTTCAATGTCTCTCTGTCCACTAGACGCTTTCGGTCTTGCGGAAGAAGGGATCCATCTGATTTGTTGAACTCCTTGTCACTTGGGTTGATTCCTAGGGTTGCAACCCTTGCTAGTTGAGGTCGGCCAAATGCGACCACTGGTGTCGTTTGTGGCGTGATATTTAGGCTCGTTGGAATGGAGGCTCTTGCTCTCTGAATCACCTCGGGCTCGTGCCCCTTTTCTCCCGTGTTAACCATTGCGGCCCCTCACACCAATGAATGACAAATTGCATCAAGGATTCTGCAACTTCGATCGAGAAGCTTTGAATCCTGACTTACTCGCTCTTGCATGCCATACCCTTTCTCACCGTGAAAAAGGTTGTTTCTCACTTGCCAGAGGAAATAGAAGAGATTCGCGGCCATACCGCGCTCACCTGAAGACGGCATGCCATGTCGCCACCACGTTGCAAGGTCATTCATCGAATCGATGCGAACCCGTTGTGAATCAGCCTCGTCGGATGATCCCGGACGTATGAAGACAATCGATTGATCTAGTCCCTGTTTGGTTCCAACGAGGCGATTCGCAAGCTCAAGCGTCACTTCAGATAACGCCGGAACTCTGAGTGCGTTGAGGACGTCAGACGATCTTAAAACAATGAGCCGCTTTATCTGCTCGCTGTCTGTTCTTGATGTTCGGCCAAAACTGTTCTCATGGTCTCGCGCGATGATCAGTAGTGCGATGAAATACGTGAAGTACGCCCCGTAGGGATCTTGGTTCGCGTGATACCGACGGCCACGGTCAATCCACCTCTGGGCATTTTCGTAAAGGACTGGATCCATTGAGTGTCACCTTCTAGCGATGTTCGTTACCGAGATTTGCCAAGAGTTGGCTCTGTTTTGCGAACTTCTACGGTCAACCCGGGATATCTGGCAAGCTCACCAAGATCTGCAACAGCTAGTGAGTACTCACCGACATTCACAATCACATGCCAGCCGGCCAGGTGCCGGTGACAAGCATCGTGAACCTACTTCGGCACGCCACGCGGGAACTGCTTCGCTAGATCCAAACGGGACTTGCTTCGGGACTTTTCGAACCCATTTAGAACTGCACGAACTTCTGGCACTTTGGCGCCCATGACTGCGAAGAGCAAGAGTGCATCCTGAACAGGTGTCTTCGGAGTCGGCACCCAGACCTTCGCGGGTCCGATTGTCGGCGGTTTAGCGTCATAGAGGTTCCCGGGTAGCAGCATCCATGCCGGCCGACTGTTCTCCCTGAGGAGAAGTAGATGGGTGGCATTGATCCCACCTTGGGTACCCATCCACTCAGACGATTGGTCTGGTCCAATCCAGATTTCCGCTGTGGTTTCGTGCATGCACCGAGATTAGTTCGGGGTTGCGACTCGAAATTCGGGCAAATTCCCGACCCGAATCGCGCGTAACCGAAAACACCAAAACGCGTAACTGGCGGAAACCCTTGACACTGCCCCACCAAGAGTTGAGGACTTTCGCTCCGCCTCCCTGTCGGCATCATCACGCACGTCAAGCCGATGCAGGAACAGTTGCCCATCGGCATTCGCGTCACGAAGGCCGACAGCGGAAGCACCCTCGAAGTCCTGGACTAACCTTACCGCCATGATGACTAGCGATCAGATGAATCAACAAAAGAAGCAGTTCGGACTACTTGTCAAGGCTGCTCGCAGACACGGTGGTTTTGGCAGCTACGCGGACCTGGCAGCCAGCGTTAATTGTTCCATCGAAGACATCAAATCGATCGAAGTGGGAAACGCGACATGTGATTACGCCACGATTCTTCGTGTCTGTTCTGTGCTCGGCATCCCTTCCGACGCCGCCGAGATATACGACCCGGACATCATCTACTGAGCGTGTGGAACCGCACAGTCTGGCGGAGGCGGAACTTCTGCGAAGCACTGCACGGCGATCCCCAAGGCTAGTTCATCGCCCCAAAACCGCTCCAACGGGCCGGGGTCAATGGGCATCAATGGTTCGGGTAGTCCGATGAATTGGTAAGGAAGAAGTCGCGGAACCGTTCGCCCGTCCACTCTGGTCGTTCTTCTGCAATCCAGTGTCCGCACCCCTCAGCCACTCCGCCCGACACATTGTTCCCCATTTTTTTCCATGACTCCAGCGCAGTGTTTCCACGGCCTGTGTCGCCGCCGAAGACCAAGATCGGCATTTCGAGTTCGCCTTGTTCGCGGAACTTCTGGTGATCCTTTACGTCTTGACGCATGGCGCGGTAGTAGTTGAAACCTGCGGTCATGCGCCCGGGTTGGCTGTACTTGCCAATGTATTCAGCGCGCGCTTCTGCAGTCACGGATTCCTTCGTCGCTCCACCAGTGTCATAGAAGTAATTCAGGAAAATGTCTTCCTTCCCTTCCACCATCTTCTCTGCAAAACCACGAGCACTGTTGAAGCCGTAGTGCCAGCGCGCAATCGAATTGAGCGAAGACCCATCGCCCAAAACAGGTACGTCAAGGATTCCCATTGCCCGGATACCGGCGCGATGTTGGGCAGCAAGTGCATACGCAACCGGGCCACCCCAATCGTGAGCCCCTACGAAGAATCTTTCGTGACCCAGTGTTCCCGACATGAGTCGCCAAATGTCGCCACTCACTGTGGTTGTGTCGTAACCGTTCTCGGGGACAGAAGAATCTCCGAGACCACGCATGTCCACAGCAATGACACGGAAACTCTCCGCCAACACTGGGATCACGCCGCGCCACATGTACCACGTCTGTGGCCAACCATGAAGAAGAACCACGGGATCCCCTTCACCTGCCTCTACATAATGAAGCGAAACATCACCAAGATGTGCATAGTGATGGGTGAATTGCATGTCGTGTTCTCGCCCCTCAGAACGGCTTGTCACCTTTGATGGTGGCGCGATGCATCTTGCGGTGACACGGCCCGTAATCCATCACTGCGTAGTGCTGCGTGCTGCAGTTGTCCCAAATGGCGACCGAATTCGGCGTCCAATGCCACCGCACCTAGTACTCCGGAATTGTGGCCTGGGCGAGCAAATGGTTCATGAGATTGTTCGCGCCGGGCTGCCAGTCGTATCCGACCCATGTGTTCTTGTTGTTGAAGAAATTGCTCAGGTGCACCATGAATGCCCCTGTGAAGAGGGACTTGATTCCGGTCACCGGATGGGTCCGGACGACGGGATGCTCAGCATCAGGGAAATCTCGCCCGAATGCATGACGTTTTTCGTCCCGGTATGCCGCACCGAGAACTGAACTCAAGCTGTGTGTTGCTTTCAGTCCGTCGAGGAGTTCCTTCAGATGGTCAGGGAGCCGATCATACGCAAGTTGCATATTTGCCCACATGGTGTCACCACCCACCGACGGACATTCCACACACCTCAGAACTGACCCCTTCGGTGGCTCGTCTCTGAAGGTTGCGTCGTGATGCCACGATGCCTCGTACCGCACCGGCGCCATCTCGGGTGTCTTGTACAACTTGATGATCCCTGGTTCCTCATCAACGCTCTTGGAGATCGGATGGTCCTCCAACTCACCGAAACGACGAGCGAAGGCTGCGTGCTCGGCATCAGACATGTTCTGATCACGAGCAAAGAGAACCTTGTGCTCAATCCACGCTTCGTGGATCGTCCCGAACAAGTCGTCATTGTCGATTGCCTCGGCCAAATCGACACCTGTCAGCTCCGCGCCGACGGCACAGGTCAGTTGTTCGATCCTCATGTGAGCCTCCTCTAGGTTGATGGGACTATACAGTCCCATGTTGGGGTTGTACAGTGTCAGTGTGAATCCAGAGATGACGGCCAGCGGTCAGGACCAGTCCGTATCGGGGGCGGAACTTGCGAGGATCCTCGGCAGTCCCAAGGCCGCCGCCGAGTTCAAGATCCTGCGGGCGGCACGGCACCTGCTGGCCTCCGACGGACTCGGGATTTCCATGGAGGCAATCGCCGACAAGGCAGATGTCGGTCGCAGCACCATCTTCCGTCACTTTCCCTCGCGGGATGAACTCGTGGCCCGCGCACTCGACGAATCCCTCTCCCACTTCCACGGCCAGGTCCCGGGAGCAATCGCGGAGACAGTGGGGCTGGAGGAATGGCTCACGTCGACGGTCGCGGCACTGCACCACTTGCAGATGACGGCCGGCCGTGGTCTCTGGCAACTGGCGGCCGCTGACGACAGAGACCTGCCGCCGCCGATCGCAAGGATCAACAAGAAGCGACGACGCACGCGGCACGAGACCACGCTCACGTTGGCAGGTGAGGCCTGGCGTCGTTCAGGGGCAACCGGCCCGGTGCCGAAAGAAGTGGAACTCGCATTTGCCCTCTCGTTCTCCTCTTTCACCGCGCACTCGATCAACAATGACTACGGCGCGGACGAACAGGACACTGTCCGGATGATCGTCCAGTTGCTGCTGGGACTCTTGAGCAGCCGCCGGCAAAATCGCACGAACGTGTGATTCCGCTCGGCCTCGCCCCGGCGGTGGTCACGAAATCGGCGCGAGGGGAGCCGTCAGGACGTCGTGCTCGTACACCCAGTCGGTCGCTGTCGACCATCCTTCCGAGGCGAACATCGCGTCGCGTGCCCTCTGTTCCTCGCCGTCGGGGTAGTGGAACACGATCCGGTTGAAGTACGAGCCCGACTGGACCCGAGTGGCGCGCTCGATGCGGGTCGATTCGTAGGACGCGAGGGCCTGCGCCACAGAACGAGACGAGGGATCGGCAACCTCCAGACAGCGCGCAAGCACGGCTGAGTCCTCGATCGCCTGGCATGCACCCTGCGCCATGAACGGCAGCATCGGGTGCGCGGCATCGCCGAGCAACGCCACCGACCCGTTGCGCCACGTGGCCAGTGGTTCCCTGTCGTACAGGGCCCACCGGTACACCGGTTCCTCCACCGCATCGATGATCTCCTGCAACTGTGGCGACCACCCGGCGAACGCGTCACGCAGCGAGGAGAGGCTCGTCTGTTCCGTCCACGACTCGCCCGTCCACTCCGATTCGGGTGCGATGAACACCAGGTTGAGATGGCTCTGGTCCTGCCCGATGAAGTACGACACCACGTGGGCGCCGGGCCCGACCCTGTTCGTCGTCTCCACCGGCAGGTGGCCGACCCGGTCGCGCGGCACCTGCGCACGGAAAGCGGCCCAGCCCGAGAACCTCGGGGTGTCGGCCCCGGCGACTGCGGCCCGCACGACCGAATGGATCCCGTCCGCGCCGATGACCACGTCCGTTTCGATTGCGTCGCCGGTGCAGCGGACGACGGGGTGCGGACCCGACTGGTCGATCGCCTCCACACCCACACCGAACCGGACACGGAGATTCGGCATCGCGACGGCGGCATCCACGAGGATCCGTGCGAGGTCGTTGCGGGCGACGTTGGCGAACGCATGGCCGAACCGGGCGTCGTGCACGCCGGTCAACGGCGCCTCACCGATGACAGAGTCGTCAGCCCACCTTCGCACCACGATCCGCGACGGCTCAGTGGCGATGGAGGCAAACGCCTCCCCGAGACCGAGATGGACCAGCACCCGCCGCGCATTGGCACTGACCTGCAGGCCGGCCCCGAGCGGAGACACACCTGCGGCGCGCTCGAGGACATCGACATCGTGCCCGGCACGGGCGAGGGCGATGGCCGCCGTCATCCCGCCGATCCCTGCACCGACCACCGCGACTCTCATGCGTGACACCTCATCTCATCAGCATCTCATCGGCCCAGGACCGCATCCAGAACCGCGTCCAACTGGCTTGCGACGTCGCCGGGCAGGCGGGCCGACCCCCATGCGACGTGCTGGTCGGGCCGAACCAGCACAGCACCGTCGACCCCGATTCCGCAGGTCTCCCGCCACTCGTCACCGACAATGACGTCCGTGCCCACACGAACGTGCCTGAGCCATGTTGACCCGCGGGTCGCGGCGGCCCATTCGTCGTGCCCACCGAAGGAGAACAGCGTCATCGCGGCGGCATCGACGAGGTCGAGT
The DNA here is from genome assembly GCA_005788205.1 of Actinomycetota bacterium. Lineage (GTDB taxonomy): Bacteria > Actinomycetota > Acidimicrobiia > Acidimicrobiales > Ilumatobacteraceae > UBA2093. The sequence continues at coordinate 9,223 of SXYT01000060.1, forward strand.
GTCGAACGGCCGTCCGCCGACCATGCATGCGGCAGCCTCGAGCCGATGGACCCGTCGGGCGCGAACAGGGTCGGGTCGATGGCGTCGGCAGCAACGGCAGAGCCGGGGTTCAGGGCCGTTGCGTATGCGTAGCCCAGTTGCAGACCGAGCATGTCGAAGTGCGTTGACTGTTCCTGCACGCCCGCAGCGATGACACCGCTGCGTGAGGGATCGTCCAGGGATGCGGCAAGGTCCCGGCTCGTCGCGCCCGGGTGCAGGCCGAGTGCATCGGCGAGGATCACCATCTTGAACGCGTTCGTCAGGCTCTGGTGGCAGTTGACCTCCGCCACGGGGCGTCGCTCGGTCTCGTAGGTGTCGAGCAGTGACGGCGCCGCACGACCGGCGTCCACGGCGAGCAGCTTCCACACCAGGTTGTGGGCATCGGCGACACCGGTGTTGAGGCCCATCCCCCCGGTGGGCGGGAACCGGTGCGATGCGTCGCCCGCAAGAAAGACCCGGTCGTGGCGGAAGCGTTCCGCAACCTGTGCCGTCATGTGCCACGTGCCCGACCCGACGATCTCGATGTCGGCGGACTCGTCCCCGATCGCCGCCCGCACGATGGCTGCGCACCGTTCGGTGCCGTAGTCATCGATCGACTCAGCGGAGGGGTCATAGCCCACCATGAAGACCGACTCACGGTCGACGTCATGTGCGATGAAGGTCCCCGCGGTGGCCGGGTCCATCACGAAATGAAGGGCGCCGGGCCTGTCCCCCACGTACGGCCGGAGGCTCCCCCTGAAGTGGATGGCCACGAAACTCTGGATGCTCCCGGGACCGACCATCTCGATGCCCGTCCACTTGCGCACGGAACTGCCCGCACCGTCGGCGCCGATCAGCCACGAGCTGCGCACGGTCGTCTCCTCGCCGGACGCCACGTTCCGCAGGACCGAGACGACGCCGCCATCACCCTGTTGTGCGGACACCCACTCCGTGCCGTAGCGCAGGTCCACCAGACCGGATGCGCCGATCTCCGCGGACATCAACGGCTCGAGCCGGTGCTGCGAGATGTTGCGCAGGGGGTGGGGCGTCAGTCCGAGGATGTCGTCACCCTGTCGTTCGAACGGGAGCCGCCCGATGAGCCGTCCGTTCAGGCGTGTCACGAAGTTGACGTGGCCTGCATCCGCGGGGTCCTGTGCGATCGCGCCGATTGCATCCATGTCGAACCCGGCCTGGCGGAGAATCTCGAGCGTGCGCGGGTTCACCACGTGGGCGGCAGGGTTGCGTTGCGGCCCGTCGCGGCGGTCGACGACGACCGACCCCTGTCCACCGTTCGACAACAACCGTGCGGCTGTCAGCCCGACCGGTCCGGCGCCGACCACCAGGTACGGGATGTCGACGACCCCGCCCACGGTCACGTCAATCCCGCGTAGGAACCACCGTCGAGCTGGATGTTCTGCCCGCTGATGTACCCGGCCTGCGCGCTGCACAGGAACGCGCAGGCATCACCGAACTCCTCGGGCCGGCCCAGCCGGCCGGCAGCGATGGACTTTGCCATGTGCGCGTAGGCCTCCTCGACGGTGATCTTCGCCGTCTGCGCATGGAAGTTCGCCATCTGCCGCTGGCGCTCGGTGTCGATGCGCTCCGGCAGGAGATTGTTGATCGTGACGTTCGCGTGCGCGACATCCTTCGACAGCGCCTTCGCCACGGAGGTCAACCCGGTCCGGGCACCCGTCGAGAGACCCATCGGCGACATCGGGGTCTTCACCATCGCGGAGGTGATGTTGATGATGCGGCCGAACCTGCGCTCCACCATCCCGTCGAGCACGGCACGGATCATCGCGATCGGCGCGAGCATGTTCGCGTCCAGTGCGTCGATCCATGCGGCACGGTCCCAGTCGGCGAATCGACCGGGGGTCGGTCCCCCGTTGTTGTTCACGAGGATGTCAGGCCGCGGGCACGCCTCGAGAAGTGCCTGTTGCGTCGCGGCCTGCGTGATGTCGCCCACCACCGCCGTCACCTTGACGTCGTGCTCGCGCGCGATGCGGTCACGCACTTCGTCCAGTGTCCCCGCATCGCGGCCGTTGACGACCACGTTGACACCCTCACGGGCGAGGGCGTTCGCGCTCGCGAAACCGAGTCCCCTGCTCGACGCACAGACGATGGCGCTGCGTCCCTTGATCCCGAGGTCCATCGCTCAGTTCCCCCCTGCCAGCCGGGCCGCCATCGTCCGGCGCCACTCGGGGAAGGGCTGGAACTCGGGCTGTGACTCGAGTTTCCGGCGTGTCTCCTCCTCGATCTCCGCATCGGACTTCGACAGGTCGAGTCCGTCACCAAACGGCTGCGCGACATGGAACGGGGTGTCCAGATAGCACTCGAGCCCGTTGCCCTCGGGGTCCGTGAAGTACACCGACCACGCGTTGCCGTGGTTGATGGGGATCGCACTCGTGTTGCCCGCGGCAGAGAGACGTGCGGACAGTTCGCGCAACTGGTCGAGAGAGTCAACGTGGAAGGCGAGGTGGTCGGCAAGCACGAAGTTCCTCGGCGCCGGCTCGGGAGTGTGCACGAGGACGATCTGATGGTGCTCCTCGGGGGTCTGCGAGATGAACGCCATCTCGCCCATTCCCGGAACCGGCTCGCCACGGTTGGTCACCAGAAAGCCGAGAACCTCCGTGTAGAAAGTGACCATTGCATCGAGGTCACGGGCAGCGACAGTGGCGTGACCGAGGCGGAGGCGGAAGGAAGGTGCAGTCATAATTGACATTGTTGTCATTTCTGACAAGAATGTCAATCTGATGAGCACCTCAATCACCCCCGAAACCACGGTCCTCTCGAGGGGTCACAAGAAGAGGTCACGGACCCGCCAGACGCTTCTCGATGCGGCTCTGGAGGTGCTGGCCGAATCGGGCGAGGGCTTCAGTGTCGGAGAGGTGGCTGCGCGCGCCGGTGTCTCCCACGGGACCTTCTACAACTACTTCGGGGACCGCGACGAGCTGATGGACGCCCTCGTGCCCTACTCAGTCGAGGCGTTCGCGGCCCGGGCCGACCTCGAGGTCGACGCGACCGACCAGGCAGTCCGGTTCGCGACGATCTCGGTGCGTGCACTGCGTGCCGCGGCGGGGTCACCCAACACGATGAGGGTCGCGCTCAGGATCGACGCCATCCAACGCGCTCTCCTCATCCAGGGACCGCTCTCCTACCTGCATTCCAACCTCGTGGACGGGCACAAGGCGGGCCGCTTCTCCTCCTCGCCTGACGAGGGGACACTCGACGTGATTCTCGGTGCCCTGCTTCTCGCGGGGCGGCGCGCGATCGAGGGCGAGTCAGATGACCGGCACATCACGACAGTGATCGAACGGCTCCTGATGACCCTCGGCATCGAGGCGGGCGAGGCGGGCCGCATCGCAGCGGCAGCGGTGTCCTCCTAGCGGGGCGGCCCGACATCGGCAAGACTCCACAAATGGACACCGACACCGACACCGTGCCGCCGTGGCACCTCCGGGGCAACTGGGAACCCGTTCTCGACGAGATCATGGGCACCGACCTGCGCATCGAGGGAAACATCCCCCGCGAACTGGACGGCCTCTACGTGCGCACCGGCCCGAACCCCGTGAACGGCACGTCGCCGCACTGGTTCTACGGCGACGGCATGGTGCACGGCATACGCCTGCGGGACGGCCGCGCGGACTGGTACCGCAACAGGTTCGTAGAGACGGAGCCGGTGCGGCGCCACCGAGGCGAGCGGGTGAAGCTGCCGGAGCTCGCGAAGGGCACGGGCAACACGCACGTGATCGCGCACAACGGCTCCCTGATGGCGCTGGAGGAAGGCCACTGGCCGTGGTTGCTCGACGGGGATCTGAACACGACGCGCTACGAGGACTACGGCGGCGCACTCACGTGCTCCATGACCGCGCACCCGAAGGTCTGCCCCGACACCGGCGAGCTGCTCGCGTTCAGTTACTTCTCGTTCCAGCCGCCGTACCTGCACTACGTGCGCGTCTCGCCTGACGGGAAGGTGTCGCAGCTGGAGCCGATTGACATCCCGCGCATGGTGATGATGCACGACTTCAACGTGACGCGGAACCACGTGGTGTTCATGGATCTACCCGTGTGCTTCGACCTGGGGCAGCTCTCCACCGGGTTCCCGTTCAGGTTCGACAGGGACGCCGGCGCGCGCCTGGGCGTGATGCCGCGCAACGGCACCAACGCCGACGTGCAGTGGCTGGAGATCGACCCGTGCTACGTGTTCCACCCCGTGAACGCCCACGAGGAGGACGGCAGGATCGTGCTCCACGTGTCGCGGATGGAGTCCGCCTTCGGCGACGGCAGCAACGATTACGCAGAAGTCGGCCGGCTGACGCGCTGGACGATCGACCCCGTGAGGGGGACAGTGGACGAGCAGCTGATCGACGGCCGCGCGGGCGACTTCGGCCGGGTGGACGACCGGCTCGTCGGCAAGCCGGCGCGCTTCGCCTACCTCATGGCTCTCGACGGCGAGGGCAACTCCGAGGAGCCGGTGTACGGCTCACGTCTGCTGAAGTACGACCTGCACACAGGTTCCTGCACGGAGCACCAGCTGGGCGAAGGTGTGCGCGGCGGCGAGCCCGTGTTCGCCCCGAGGTCACCGGGTGCCGCCGAGGACGACGGCTGGGTGATGGCGATCACGCACGACGAGAACACCGGGAGGTCCGCCCTCGTCATCGTGGACGCGCGTGACTTCGCCGGGCCGCCGGTTGCCCGCGTGCACCTGCCGCGACGCGTGCCCTACGGCGCGCACGGCAGCTGGGTGCCGGACGGCGCGCTCCGCTGAGGAACCGACCCTCGGGAGCCAGGCGGGTGTGGTTCCTCTCGGGTCCCGCACTGGGCGCACATTCCCACTGCCGGGCCACACCCAGGGGGAATGCCGTGCAGATACCGGAAGCTGACAGATCATGCTCGCCGCTGCACGCAGGGACTGGCTGAAGCCCGCTAGCCCGTCAGCATCACCAGGAAGTCGCCCGTCATGGCGGGGCGGTCCGAGCCGGCCATCTCGACGGTGACCTTGTTGCGCAGCAGCCACCCAACGGGCTTCTCCGTGACTTCCTCGAGCGTCACGCGCATGCGGATCTCGTTCTCGAGGTACACCGTGGCAGGGAAGCGCACCCTGTCCACGCCGTAGTTCCACGCGACCATCCCCGGCGCGCCCACCGGGTAGTTGTTGAAGAACGCGGAGGTCACGAGCGACAGCAGCATGAAGCCGTCGACGTTCTCGTCGCCGCGGGGGAACGACTCGTTCGCCGTCATGTCCGCTGCCGCAGCGTCCTCGTCCACCGCCCAGTGGAACCCGTCGAGGTGCTCGCGGTCCACCCTGCGCCAGTCGGTGACGAACAGTTCGGTGCCCTCCAGCACTGCCGCCTCGCGCGGGTGCACCGTGCGCCTGCCGGCACTGCTGCTCCACCTGTTCTCCACGGGCGACCTGCTCAGCCGAGGTCGTCGACGCGGCGCAGGAGCACGGTCCAGTCGGCCACCAGGCACGGCCGCTCGGACCCCTCCAGCTCCACCACGTTGTGGGTGGTGACGAGGACACCCTTCGGGTGATCCTTCACGTCGGTGAGCGTGCACACCACGCGGACCCTGTCGTCGATGAAGGCGGGCGCGGGGAAACGAACGTTCTCCATGGCGTAGTTCAGGCCGAACGAGCCCGGCTCGCCGATCGGGTTGTTGTTGAAGTGCGCCGGCAGGAGCAGCGAGACGAGCATGAAGCCGTCGATGTTCTCGTGGCCGACAGGGTTGGTGAGGCACTGCTCCATGTCGGAGTCGTCCTCGTTCGCGAAGGTGCCCACGCGGAACTTCATCACCCTTGACTCGGGCAGTGCCAGCCAGTCGGTGACGAAAAGAATTTCCCCCACGTGACCGTCCGCCTCCGCGGGCCTGATCTGCGGGCGCATCTTCCCGCTCATGCCGAATGCGATGTTGCTCATTGACGTGCGACCCCCCTTCGGCGAGCATAATTTCCCCGTGCGGGACCCTCCGCACGGACACGCGAAAGTTTCTTCCTTTGCTCTTCGACAGGTTCTTCGACGCGATCGACCACTGGGCCCGCGAGACCCCGGACGCACCGGCCACATGGTTCGGCGGTGAGACGCGCACCTACGGCCAGGTGGCAGAGAGTGTCGACGCCTTCGCCCGTGCGCTCACGGGCTGGGGCGTGCGCAAGGGTGACGTGGTCGCCGTGCTCACCACCTCGCGGCCCGAGTTCCTCGTGGCGCTCGCCGGCATCCACAAGGCCGGCGCCGTGTACGTGGGCATCAACCCGAACTACACCCAGCGCGAGCAGATGCACGTGGTCAGCGACTCGCGGCCGGTGATGATCCTCTCGCTCGCGTCCTTCGGCGGCCGCGGGTACGCAGACGACGTCGCGGCACTCGCGTCGGCCGTGGACTCCGTCCGCGCCACGTACCAGCTGGACGAGGGGCCTGCGTCCGGCTGTCTCGCACCCCTGAGCGACCTCCTCGCCCAGGCCGCCGGTGTCCCGGTCACGGCGCTTCCCGCGATCGACAGGATGGACCCGAGCACCATCGTCTACACGTCGGGTTCCAGCGGTGCGCCGAAGGGTGCCGTCCTCCCCCACTACGGGATCGCGTACGGCGCCCACTGCGACGCGAGGGAGATGGCCGTGCCCACGCCGCGTGTCATGTGCAACCTGCCGGCGAACCACCTGGGCTGCATCGTGGACGTGCAGGGCAGCACGGTCGTCAGCGGCGGCATGGTCGCCTACAGCGAGAAGTTCGACCCCGCAGAGATGCTGCGGCTCGTCGAGGAGCTGCGCCTCACGAACCTGCAGCACGTGCCCACCGTCCTGCAGTTGGTCGCCATGCACCCCGACTTCGCCACCACGGACCTCACCAGCCTGCGCATCGTCGCATGGGGCGGCGCGGCGATGTCGCTCGAGTTCATTCGCACCTACCAGGAGCTCGGCGTGCGGCTCTTCACCATCTACGGGATGACCGAGACGTGCGGCAACGCCACGTTCAGCGGCCCCGACGACACGGCGGAGGAGCTCGCGACCACGGTCGGCCGGCCGAACCCGGACGCGGACGTGGTCGTTGCCGATGACGACGGCAACGAGGTGCCCCCCGGCGAGGAGGGGGAGGTGTGGTACCGCCACGAGGCCAAGCTCCTTCGGTACCTCAACAACCCGGCGGCCACCGCCGCCGCGCTCACGCCCGACGGCTTCCTGCGCACGGGTGACATCGCGGTGCGCCTCCCCGGCGGGCACCTGCGCCTCGTCGGCCGCAAGTCCGAGATGTTCAAGTCGGGCGGGCTCAACGTGTACCCGCGAGAGATCGAGATGGTGCTGGAGGAGCACCCAGCCGTCGCCATCGCCGTGGTCGTCAGCGTGAAGGACCCGGTGTACTCGGAGGTCGGTGCCGCGTACGTGGTGTGCGAGCCGGGCGCGAGCGCCGGGCCCGAGGAGCTGCGCGCATGGTGCAAGGAGAGGCTGGCGGGGTACAAGGTGCCGAAGACCTTCGAGACCCGTGACGACCTGCCGCTCCTGCCGATCGGCAAGGTGGACAAGCAGGCGCTTCGCCGCTCCCATCCCGCCGGTGGCTGACGGAAAAATACTTCTGTCCTTTCGCCGCCTGCCGTGGCACCCGCCGTGCCGGAACCGGGCCCTCCCGTGGGAAGATGAGGACCGGACAACACACGACGCGACACACGGGGTGGGCAATGGCGCGACTCAGCACGGCACAGCCGCACGACACATCGGACGGGTTGACGCCCTTCGAGCGGGCGGCGCGGAACAAGATGCTCCTCGGCTTGTTCATCCCGTTGCAGAACGGTGCATGGACGCCGTCGCTGTACCCGCGCTCCACCGACTGGACGTTCGAGTACAACGCGGAGTGCGCCGTGCGGGCGGAGGAGATGGGGTTCGACCTCGTGTTCGGCCTGGCCCAGTGGCACGGTGCGGGCGGGCTCGGCGGCGAGATGCGCTTCCGCGAGAACACGCAGGACCCGCTGCTCGTCACCGCGGGGCTTGCCGCGCTCACGCGCAACATCATGCTGATTTCGACCGTGCACGTGCTCTACGGCTGGACACCGCTCCTCCTCGCGAAGTACGCGGCCACACTCGACCACATGTCGAACGGCCGCTGGGGCATCAACATGGTCACCGGCATCAAGCATGAGGACTTCGAGATGTTCGGCCTGGACCCGGTGGAGCACGACCTTCGCTACGAGATGGCCGACGAGCTCCTCGAGGTGATGAAGGAGCTGTGGTCCTCCACGGAGAACGTGGACCACGACGGCCGATTCTACAGGATGAAGAAGGGCTTCGTCTCCCCGAAGCCGGTGAACGGCCGGCCGATCATCGTGAACGCCTCCAGCAGCGGCGCGGGTGTCGACTTCGCCGCCAGGCACTCGGACCTGCTGTTCATCACGCGCCCCGCGGGCGCCGACGTGTACGGCCTGCTGAAGACCCACAACCAGTCCATCAAGCAGCGCGCCGCGGACGCAGGGCACACGGTGCGCACCATCATCAACCCGCACATCATCTGCGCCGACACCGAGAAGGAGGCGAGGGCGCGCAAGCAGGCCTTCATCGACCACGCCGACCCCGTGGCGCTGGACAACTTCTTCAAGTTCATCACCGGGGGCGACACCGTCTCGTGGAAGGGCGCCATGCGTGACGACCTCGCCGTCGGAGGGAACATGCAGATGGTGGGCACGCCGGAGCAGGTGGTGGAGAAGATGCTGAAGCTGCACGACTGCGGCATCGACGGCATCCAGGTGAACTTCTACGACTACCTCCCCGACCTCGAGTACTTCGGGGAGCGCGTGCTGCCCCTCATGAAGGAAGCCGGGCTGAGGAACTGATGTCCAGCACGGTCAGCGCGCGCACCCTGCGGGAGTGGCTGAACGACGGGTCCGAGATCGCCGTGCTCGATGTGCGAGACGGCGGTCCGTACTCGCGCGGGCACATACTCGTCGCCTCCGGGGTGCCGCGCGCCGTGATGGAGACCACCGTCCCGCGCCTGCTCCCCCGCCGCTCCGTGCGGGTCGTGCTCACCGACGAGGACGGCTCCACCCTCGCGGGGGCGGCCGCGTTGATGGAGGCTGCCGGCTACACGGGCGTTCACCTGCTGGAGGGCGGCAACGCCGGATGGACGGCGGCCGGGTACCGGTTGTTCTCCGGCAGCAACATCGTGTCGAAGGTGTTCGGCGAGATGGTCGAGGAGAAGTGCGGCACGCCGCATGTCGACGCGACCACGCTCACCCGCTGGCGCGAGGAGGGCAGGCCGTTCCTCCTGTTCGACGTGCGCCCTGCCGGCGAGTACCGCACCGTCAGCATCCCCGGTGCGTCGAACTGCCCCGGCATGGAGTCCGTACTGCGCATCCCCTCGCGCATCGACGACCCCGACATGCCGGTCGTCGTGAACTGCGCGGGACGCACCCGCTCGATCATCGGTGCCCAGAGCCTGCGCGAGGCCGGCGTCACGAACCCGGTGTTCGCTCTCGAGAACGGGACCATGGGGTGGCAGCTCGCCGGGTTCGAGCCCGACCACGGACAGTCGAACACGATCACAGAGCCGATGGGCGAGGATCTCCGGGCCGCGCGGGAGTCGGCGAGGGACGTCGCGGTGCGCGGGGGCGTGAGGTTCGTGGAGCGCGGCACTGTCGATGCCTGGCTCGCGGACCCGTCACGCACCACGTACGTGTTCGACGTGCGAATGCCCGCGGCGTTCGCACTCGCCAGGTTCCCCGGCAGCCAGAACGCGCCCGGCGGCCAGTTGGTCCAGTCCACCGACATGTACGCCGCGGTGCGTCACGCCCGCATCGTGGTGGTGGACGAGCACCTCGTGCAGTCGGTGATGACCGCCCACTGGCTGGGACGCATGGGGTGGGATGCATGGGTCCTCGGCGACCCGCTTCACCACCTCACCGAGCACGGAGACGAACGAATCTCACCGCTCGTGCCGCCGGACCCGCGCGCACGGGCCGTGGAGGCGACCGCGCTCCTCACCCCGGTAGCCGCCGGGGAGTTCACAGTTGTCGACGTGGGCGAGAGCTACTGGTACCGGCAGTCGCGCATCCCGGGCTCCCGCTATGCGATGCGCAGCATGCTGTCCGCTGCGCTCTCCCCTCTCGATCGGTCGACCCCGCTCGTCTTCTGCTGCTCCTCCGGCAGTCAGGCACCGTACGCAGCCGGCGATGCGCTCGAGATGGGGTTCACCAACGTGTCGTGGCTCATCGGCGGGCGCTCTGCTTGGCGGCACGCGGGCGGGACCACCGAGACGATCGGGAACGACGACGACGAACTGCTCCTCACGCCCACCGACGACATGTGGTACCCGCCGTGGGCGAGGGCTGAGGGCGCACGCGAGGCCATGGCCGAGTACCTCTCCTGGGAGGTGGGGCTGGCCGACAGGCTCCGCACCGAGGAGTACCTGCGGTTCTCCGGAGAGTTCGACTTCATCGGCGGCTGAGACCAGCCGGGGCGCGCGGCAGCCGGGGGCTCAGTTCGCGTGGATCTCGCCGCCGAGGACGGTGGCCGCCACGTGGATGTCCTTGATCGCCATCGGGTCGCAAGTGGTCGGGTCGTCCGCCAGCACGGCGAAGTCCGCGTGCTTGCCGACCTCGATGGAACCCGAGATGCCGTCGGTGCGCAGCAGGTACGCCGCACTGATGGTCA
>SXYT01000061.1 GCA_005788205.1 Actinomycetota bacterium
CGCCGGCTCGCGCACGCCGATGAAGTCCACGGGGATGATCCGTGTTCCCTGGTGGAGCAACTGGAAGAACGCGTGCTGCCCGTTCGTGCCCGCGTCGCCCCAGATCACCGGGCTCGTCTGGTGCATCACCTCACGGCCGTCGGTCCCCGCCGACTTGCCGTTGCTCTCCATGACCAGTTGCTGGAGGAATGCGGGCAACCGCGCGAGGTCATGGCTGTAGGGGACGACGGCACAGGTCGGGCGCGCAAAGACGACCGTGTTCATCCACGCGACGAGTCCGTGCAGGACAGGGATGTTCGAACCAAGCGGCGCCGAGGCGAAGTGCCCGTCCATTGACCTCATCCCCGCGAGCATCTCGGCGAAACGTGCCGGTCCGACCGACACCATCACAGGGAAGCCGATCACGGATGCCAGCGAGAACCTGCCGCCGACCCAGTCCCAGAACCGCAGGCACTGGTCGGCCGGGATTCCCCATTGCTCGGCGCGCGCCGGATCGGCCGTGGTGGCGACGAACCGCGTGGACCACCGTTCGCCCACGGCCGCCTCCACCCAGCGTCGGGCGCGTGCGGCGTTGTGCATCGTCTCCTGGGTCGTGAACGTCTTCGAGGCGACCACGAACACGGTGGTCGCAGGGTCGAGGCCGGCCAGGGCGTCGTCGAGGTCGGCAGGATCGATGTTGGACACGAACCTGCATTCCGGGCCGTCCCTGTGCGTGCGCAGCGCACGGTGTGCCATCGCCGGCCCGAGGTCGCTGCCACCGATCCCGATGTTGACGACCGTCCGCACGGAAGGATCAGCCCGCAGCCTCTCTGCGAGCGCGCCGGCGCGCGCGGTCTCCGCGGCAGCGAGGCGCGCCTCCGGCGAGGCGCCGCCGGAGCGCAGCTCCGTGTGCAGGACCTTGCGCCCCTCGGTGGAGTTGACGGCATCACCGCCGAGCATCGCGTCGCGCCGCTCCTCGACACCCGTGGCCCCGGCAAGGGAGACCAGCGCCGCGAGGAGGTCGTCGGTGAGGTGCTGCATTGAGAAGTCGACCCACAGCCTCCCGTGCGAGAAGGAGAATCTGCCGGCCCGGCCAGGGTCAGACCCGAACGCCTCGGCAAGGGTGGGCACGAGCGACGCCGCGCGTTCCACCGCGCCGAGCGGGTTCTTCTCACCGTGCCGTGCCACCGGCGTCACGCTACTTGCGCGGCGGGCCCTCGATAAGCCGCAGCAACGCGCTCGCCGCCGCCTGCTGCCTGTCGTGCTGGCCCCTCGCGCTCATGCGGGCGAACCCCGCGAGACTCGAACTGACGAAATCAGCGAAACCCTCCGGAGTGGTCCCCGCGAGGAGACCCGTGGGGTCCTCTGCGGTGCGGATGATGGCCCCGATGAGCGCACGGAACTCGCGCTGCAGCCCCTCGGTGCCGCGCGCGACCTCCGGGTGGTTGCGGACCTCGTGGGGCATCCACGTGATGAACACCAGCGCCGACGTCTCCCGGCGGCCGAGGTCGCCCGTCTCCTCGACGAGCAGTCTCACCCTCTCGACGAGCGTGGTGTGTGCCCCCGATGCCCTCGTGAAGGCCAGGGTCAGCGTGTCGTTGATGCCCTCGCACACCGCGACGTACAGGTCCACTTTCGACGGGAAGTAGTGGTATAGCGCGGCGGTGGAGATCCCGACTGACGCGGCGATCTGTTTGTTGGTGGTGCCGTCGAAACCGCGTGCCGCAAATGACTCCTGCGCGCACTCCACGATCCGACGGCGCGTCGCCGCTGAGTCGGAATCGGCGGGCCTGCCGAGACGGGGTCGTGCACTCGCCTTCACCACGGGCGGAGCCTACTACCGTGGGACTGTGAGCGACCCCGGCGCAGAGCAGACCCTCCCGTGGTGGCGCAGCCCGCTGAATGTGACGCTCGTTGCGGTCGTTCTCGTTCTGCTCGGTTTCGCCATCGGCACGTTCGTGCCGCGCGGGGACGACCCGACCGTCCACAACGAGGTGGACACGGGTTTCCTGCAGGACATGCGCATCCACCACGAACAGGCGATCACGATGGCGATCGTGTACCGCGGCATCGCTTCCGCGGACGGCGAACCGCTTGATGCCGTGCTGCGCACCATCGCACTGGAGATCCACATGTCGCAGGGCGTGGAAGTCGGGCGGATCGTGCAGTTGCTGCGCCTCTTCGGTGCACCAGAGACCAACGAGTCCGACCAGATGATGGCGTGGATGGGCCACGCCGTGTCGATGGAGAGGATGCCGGGCATGGTCTCAGACGAGGATCTCGACCGTCTCCACGCCGCACGCGGCAGTGAGGCTGACCGCCTGTTCGCCACGCTGATGATCGCCCACCACAGGGGCGGCGTGGAGATGGCCGGGTACGCCGCGGAGCGTGCCGCCAACCCCGAGGTGCGGGCGCTCGCGCGGTCCATGGTCACGGGCCAGACCGGCGAGATCAACGAGCTGGAGTCGATCCTGTCACGGTGAGACTCAGCCGGCGGCGACCGTGGTGGTGGTTGCTGACGGCGGTGCCACCGGCTGGGTGGCCGGCGGGACCGTCACTTTGGGCACCGTGGTGCGCGGCACGAGGGTGGTCGAGGTGGTCGAGGTCGAGGTGGTCGTCGTGTAGTTCGGGTCGTCCTTGTCCCACGGCGGAGGCTGCGAGCCGTAGTCCTCCGGCTCCTTTGCGCCGTCCCACACGTACACGCGGTCGTCCTTCTTCACGAGCACCGGGAAGTATTCGGACACGAAGATCGGTATGCGGATGCAACCGTGCGATGCCGGTTCCTTCGGCACCTGCATGGCACCGTGGATCGCGATACCGAAGTTGAAATAGACAGGGTTCCACATCGTGCCGAGCTTGCTCTCCACCATGCCCCGCTTGCGGTTGTAGAAGCGGTAGATGCCGCCCGGGGTGACAGCCTCGCCGCAGACACCCTTCTTGATGGGCTCCTTCGTGTTGTTGCCCTCCTCGCCCGGGTCGATCGTGACCTCTTCGCACCATTCCACGCCGGTCCCCGACGAGATGTGCGTCGCGAGCATGAGTTCCGTGGCCCGCCAGACCGTCATCACCTGGCCCGGGAGGTCGATCTCCACATGCTGGGGCGATCCCGGCTGACGCCGCGGCGCGACGGCAACGGCTGCGCGCATGGTGTCCCACATCACCGGCGTCACGAAGTCGACCTTCACGTCGCGCGTCCGGTTCATGACGGCGGCCTGGAACGCCCACACGGCCATCATCGTGTCGCCGCCGTAGAGACCGTCGATGTACCCCGGGTCGAAGCGGAGGTCCTTCAGCCGCTGCTGCATGCGGCGGACATCCTCGCCCTTGTCGCCGCGTTCCAGGGTGCGCGTGAGCGGGTAGCAGGTGATCGCCTGGTCCGGCGCTCCGCACGCGCCCGAGGGGACGGTGGTCGTGGTCGACGCATCCACCGCGCCGGAAGAATCCTGTCCGCGCTGGTACACGACAACCCCCACGACGGTCGCGAACACGAGGGCCGAGAGCATCGCAGGCCGCCACCGGATGTGCCACGGCACGGGTGCCGGGAGGTCCGGTTCGACGGGGGTACTCACGAGAGCGAAAGGCTACCGACCCTTTCGGTGTGAGTGGCCCCGGCTCAGCGGGGTGCCGGCCCCGAGGGGTTGATGCGCCTGATCTCGCGGCGCAGCACGCGGGCCTCGTTCAGGATCTTCAGGATGACCCTCGGGGAGCTGAGCGTGGAGACCCCCCTCGTCCTCGGGAAGTAGTCGACCCCGAACTGGATCACCGTGTACCCGTGCTTCTGGGCGCGCACGACCAGTTCCGCATCGATGAACGAGCCCTCGCTCTTCAGTGCGACGTCGGCGAAGATGCGCGTCCGGCAGAGCTTGAAGGCGAAGTTGATGTCGCGCATGCGCACCCCGAACAGCACCCGCACGAGCATGTTGTAGAGGAACGAGTACACGGTGCGGACGTACCCCTCCCCCGTTCGGTCGAACCGGTAGGCACTCACCACGTCCGCCTCGTAGTAGCGCAGCAGGCGCATCGCCTTGTGGACGTCGTGCATGTCGAACGGCAGGTCGGCATCGGTGTACAGCACGAGGTCCCCGGTGGCCGCGGCAAAACCCGACTTGATGGAGCCGCCGAGCTTCCGGTTCTCCGGGTGATGGACCACCCTCACCCGGGGGTCGGCTGCGGCGATTGCGTCGGCCATCTCGCCGGTGCGGTCGGTCGACGCATCGTTGACGATGATGATCTCGTAGTCGGCGATGTCCCTCTCGGCGATGAGGGCCTCGCACTCCTCGCGCGCGGCCTCGACGGCGCGCTCGATGTAGTCCTGCTCGTTCCACATGGGGAAAAAGACGGACAGCTTGGCGAAGCTCGTCTGGTTCATGGAGTCCCGAGGCTACTGGCGAGTCAGTGGGGCATGTCCCGGGCGCACTACCGTCGGGAAGATGGTCACGAGACACCGCGCGGAGAGTCCCGCTCTGGCCGACGGCTGGCGCAACGTCCTCCTCGTCACATGGGTGGCGGTCTTTGCCGGGTTGCTCGCCGTGGCGGTCTCCAGCCGCACCATCGGGCGCCCGGTCTGGTGGCTGGGGCCCGGGTCCGATCCCGCGCCCGTCGTCTTCGTCGCCGTGCCCGTGGCGCTCGTGTTCCTCCCCCTCGCAGCCGCAATGAGACTGCCCGGGCGCGCCGTCAGTGTCTCGCTGGCGTGCTCCGTCGCGCTCCTGGCGTCAGGCATCCCCGACGCCGGGGACCGTCTCGCCGTTGCCCTCGCGACATGGACGGTGTCGGGGGCCGCGCTCCTCGCAACTGTCGCTGTGATGGTCGGGGCGCGCCAGTACCGTTGACCTCCATGTCCAAGGTTCTCACCGCACTCCCCGTCGGCGAAAGGGTCGGCATCGCGTTCTCCGGCGGTCTCGACACGTCGGCCGCGGTCGCCTGGATGCGCGAGAAGGGTGCCGTGCCCGCGTGCTACACCGCCGATCTCGGCCAGCCCGACGAGCCCGACCTCCCGGGAATCCCCGGCCGCGCCCGCGAGTACGGCGCAGAGATCGCCCGGCTCATCGACTGCCGGGAGGAGCTCGTGAACGAGGGTCTCGTCGCACTGCAGTGCGGTGCATTCCACATAGCCACCGCCGGCAAGACGTACTTCAAAACCACCCCGCTCGGGCGCGCCGTAACCGGCACGCTC
>SXYT01000062.1 GCA_005788205.1 Actinomycetota bacterium
GAACCGGCCGGACGCGACCAGCTTGATCGCGCTGCGCTTCGAGTCGCCGTTCGGGAGCGGCACGAACCGCTCGGGGTCCTCCCCCCCCGCGCCGGTGTTGCTCTTGGCGCCGATGCGGGTCATCGCGATCGCGAGCGTCTCGTGCGCCTCGGCGGAGATCGACCCGTAGCTCATCGCACCGGTGGAGAACCGCTTCACGATCTCGCTGACCGGCTCGACCTCCTCGATCGGGACGGCGGGTCGTGCCCCCGTGCGCAGCTCGAACAGGCCGCGCAGGGTGGCGAGACGGCGTGACTGGTCGTCCACGTCGCTCGAGTACTGCTTGAAGATGTCGTAGCGGCCGGCGCGCGTGGCGTGCTGCAGGCGGTACACGGTCTCGGGGTTGAACAGGTGGTGCTCGCCCTCGCGGCGCCACTGGTACTCGCCGCCGAGTTCCAGGCGGCGGTGCGCGCGCAGTTCGGGGCGCGCCGGGTGCGCGGTCGCGTGGCGCATCGCCACCTCGCGCGCGATCACGTCGAGGCCGACACCACCGAGACGCGAGACGGTGCCGGTGAAGTACTCCTCCACCACGTCGGTGGCGAGGCCGATCACCTCGAAGATCTGTGCGCCCGTGTAGGACGCGACGGTGGAGACGCCCATCTTCGACATCACCTTGAGCACACCCTTGCCGGCGGCCTTGATGTAATTCTTCACCGCCTTGTGCGGGTCGACACCACCCATCAGGTGGAGCCCGCGGCCCTCGTCGGCGGCGATCATGTCCTCGATCGACTCGAAGGCGAGGTACGGGTTGATCGCGCCCGCGCCGTACCCCACGAGGAGTGCCATGTGGTGCACCTCGCGCGCGTCGCCGCACTCGACCACGAGCCCCACCTGGGTGCGGGTCTTCTCACGGATGAGATGGTGGTGGACGGCGCTCGTGAGGAGAAGCGACGGGATGGGCGCATAGACCTCGTCGGAGTTGCGGTCCGACAGCACGATGATCCGTGCCCCGCGCTCGATCGCGTCCGACACCAGGGTGCGCACGTTGGCCAGTGCGGCCTCCAGGCCTGCGCCGCCGTCGGCCACGCGGTAGAGACCGCCCACCACGACGGACTGGAGATGCGGGTGCGTGCCGTCGTCGTTGATGTGGATGATCTTGGCGAGGTCGTCGTTGTCGATGACGGGGAACGGCAACGAGAGCTGGCGGCAGCTGTCCGGGCCGGGCGCGAGCAGGTTCGCCTCGGGACCCACACTCGTGCCGACCGCCGTGACGACCTCCTCGCGGATTGCGTCGAGCGGCGGGTTCGTGACCTGGGCGAAGAGCTGCTGGAAGTAGTCGAAGAGGAGGCGCGAGCGCTCGGACAGGACGGCGATCGGGGTGTCGGTGCCCATGGAGCCGATCGGCTCCGCGCCACTGCGCGCCATCGGCGAGATGATGATCTTCAGTTCCTCGTCGGTGTAGCCGAACATCTGCTGGCGGCGCAGCACACTGTCGTGGCTGTGCACGACGTGCTCGCGCTCGGGCAGTTCGTCGAGTTCGGTGATGCCGGCGGCGAGCCACTCCTCGTAGGGGTGCTCGGCGGCCAGGTCGGCCTTGATCTCCTCGTCGTCGATGATGCGTCCCTCGGCGGTGTCGATGAGGAACATGCGGCCAGGTTGCAGGCGGCCCTTGCGGATGACGCGCTCGGGGGCGATGTCGAGCACGCCCGCCTCGCTCGCGAGGACGACCAGGTCGTCGTTCGTGACCCAGTAGCGCCCGGGGCGCAGGCCGTTGCGGTCGAGCACCGCACCGATGACCGTGCCGTCGGTGAAGCAGACATCGGCGGGGCCGTCCCACGGCTCCATGAGGGTGGCGTGGAACCTGTAGAACGCGCGCTTGCGGGGTTCCATGCGGTCGTTGTTCTCCCACGCCTCGGGAATCATCATCAGCAACGCGTGCGGGAGGGTGCGGCCGGCGAGGTGCAGGAGCTCCAGCACCTCGTCGAAGCTCGCGGAGTCCGACATGCCGGGGGTGCACACCGGGTAGGCACGGTCGAGACCGGGGATGAGGTCGCTCTCCAGGAGTGCCTCACGGGTGCGCATCCAGTTGCGGTTTCCCTGCACGGTGTTGATCTCACCGTTGTGGGCGATGAAGCGGTACGGGTGCGCGAGCGGCCACGACGGGAACGTGTTCGTGGAGAAGCGGCTGTGCACGAGTGCGAGGGCGGACTCCATCCGTTCGTCGGAGAGGTCGGGGAAGAACTGCTGGAGCTCGGGCGTGGTGAGCATGCCCTTGTAGACGAAGGTGCGTGCGGACAGCGAGGAGAAGTAGGTGCGCATGTCCCCGGTGAGCGCCTGCTCGATGCGCTTGCGCACGATGAACAGCCTGCGGTCGAGCCCGATGCCGGCGGCGCCGGCGGGGTCGTCCACGAAGTAGGTGCGGAACGCCGGCATGACGGCACGGGCGGACTTGCCGAGGCAGTCCGGGTTCACCGGCACCTCGCGCCACCCGAGCGGGCGCAGGCCCTCCTCGCGGGTGATGCGCTCCACGGTCTCGACCGCCAGGGCGCAGCGCGCCGGGTCAGCGGGAAGAAATGCCATGCCGGCCGCATAGGCGCCGGCTGCCGGGAGTTCCACCCCGGCCGTGGCGCGCATGAACGCATCGGGAACCTGGATGAGGATGCCCGCACCGTCGCCCGTGTCGGCCTCTGCGCCCGTGGCACCGCGGTGCTCCATGTTCGTGAGCGCAGTCAGTCCCAACGTGACGATCTCGCGGCTCTTCTTCCCCTTCACGTTCGCGACGAAGGACACACCGCATGCGTCGTGCTCGAAGCGCGGGTCGTACAGGCCGTGGGGCGCGGGGAGATCTGGGTTCATGGCTCGTCTGGTCCTTGGGTGCCGTGGCATGCCACGGGGGAAACTGCGTGATGTGTTTCCCGGGACGACGTTGGCCCGAGCAGGACGTAATGCTAACGGGCGCCCGCTCGCACGCCAAGGGGTTTGACGGGGCTCATGTCACCCGGCGTCGAGAGCCCCGGCGACGATGTCACGCCATTGCCTTGTGAACGTGTGCTCGGTCAGGGCCCAGTAGCGGCTGCCCATCTCGGATTCCATCATGTCAAAGAAGGTGGGACAGGTCTGGCGGTTCATCGGGCCACCGGTCGCATCCATCCAGTGCTGGAAGAAGTTGTGGATCAGCCAGAAGGCAATGACCTCCTGGGCATTGATGTCTGTCCCGATCTGGTCCTTTCGGATGCCGATCATCTCCAGGGACGCAGGAGCCCGTCCGATGGCGTCGTAGATGTCGGTCCATTGGTTCTTGAAATTGATGGAGCGCGAGATCTCGATCGTCCTGCGGTTGTACACGAACTGGACGACCACCGTGACCGCGATCAGGACTGTTCCCGCGACCTGGGCCCAGTCCCCCATCGACACTCCCGCGGCCAGCAGCATCGGTTCGGCTACCGGGGATCAGCCCAGGCCGGGGCGCGCTTCTCGAAGTCGGACATGACCGACTCGCGCTGGTTGTGGCCGCCGATGAGCCCGCCGATGACGCGCCGCTCGGCGGCGAACTGCTGCGCCGCATAGTCGAGGGCGAGACGGTTCAGCAGCTCCTTCGCGCCGCGCACGGCGTCGGGGCTGCGGCGGCAGATCTCCTCGGCGTACGCCATGGCATCCGCGTGCGGGGTCTCCGACAGCCTGGTCACGATCCCGATCTCGTGTGCCTCGCGGCCGTCGAAGATGCGCGCGGACATCACGATGTCCTTCATCACGTCCGGCCGCACGAGCCCCTGCATCAGGACGGTGCCCGCCATGTCCGGCACGAGGCCCCAGTACACCTCGCGGACACTGAACTTCGTGTCCGGGTGCGCGATGCGGATGTCGGCCCCGAGCGCGATCTGGCAGCCGCCACCGAGTGCGTGGCCGTGGACCGCCGCGATCACCGGGACGGGCACTTCCTGCCACACCCACGCGGACTGCTGGCCGAGATGGGTGATCCGTCCGTCCGCCATGTCGCCTGCGCTCGGCGCGGCCTCGCCGTTGCCCCGCTCACCGCTCGCCATCCCGCCGAGGGACGACAGGTCGATGCCGGCACAGAACGAGGCACCCTCACCCGACACCACAACGGCGCGGACCTTCTTGTTCCCCTTCAGGGACTCGCCGGCGTCCACGATTGCCTGGAACTGCTCCCCGTCGAGGGCGTTCCGCTTGTCGGGACGGTTGAAACGGACATCGGCGATGCCGTCAGAGATGTTGATTGTCACGCGCTCGGCCATTGCGACATCTTGCCACGGCCCGGGCGGCGGGTCCCCACTGTGGACCCCCGCCGCGGGCATGGCAGACTGCCCCCATGCACCTGAACCTTTCCGCAGACGAAGTACTCACCACCACCCGCAGCGTGCGCAAGCGCCTCGACTTCGACCGCCCCGTCGAGCGGGAGATCGTGGAGGAGTGCCTCGAGATCGCACTCCAGGCCCCGACCGGCTCCAACAGCCAGGGATGGCACTGGATCGTCGTGGAGGACGCCGCCAAGAAGAAGGCCCTCGCCGACATCTACAGGAAGAACTGGGACATCTACTCGAACGCGCCCGGCCGCGAGTACGCGCCGGGCGACACCCGCGGGGAGCGCATGCCCGCCGTGCGCGACTCCGCGACGTTCCTCGCCGAGAACTTCGAGAAGGCACCGCTCCTCCTCGTGCCCGCCATCGACGGTCGCCTCGACAATCTCCCGTCGTTCGCCACCGCCAGCCAGTGGGGCTCGCTGCTCCCGGCCGTGTGGAGCTTCATGCTCGCCCTCCGCGAGCGCGGCATGGGGTCGGCATGGACGACCATCCACCTCATGAACGGCGGCGAGGAGGAGGCGGCAAAGCTGCTCGGGATCCCGTACGAGCGCGTCAGCCAGGCCGGGCTCTTCCCGATCGCCTACACGAAGGGCACGGACTTCAAGCTCGCCGTGCGCGAACCGCTCTCGAAGGTGCTCCACTGGGACAAGTGGTGAGCGACTCGCCCGTCACCTATTCGCTCGTCGACGGCACCGCCGTCATCACGATGGACGACGGGAAGGCGAACGCTGTGTCCCCCGCCCTCCAGCAGGGCGTGAACGCGGCGCTCGACCGCGCGGAGGCCGACGGCGCCGTGGTGGTCCTCACGGGCCGGCCGGGGTTCCTCTCGGCGGGTTTCGACCTGAAGACGCTCGCTGCGTCCGGCCAGCCGGCCGTCGACATGCTGAACGGCGGGATCGAGCTCGCCATCCGCCTGCTCTCCCATCCCGCGCCGGTCGTCATCGCGTGCCCCGGCCACGCGATCGCCATGGGCGTGTTCCTCTCGCTCTGCGGCGACTACCGCATCGGCGTGCGCGGCAACTTCCGCTACACCGCGAACGAGGTCGCCATCGGGATGGCGATGCCCTTCAGCACCATCGAGATCCTGCGCCAGAGGGTGACGCCCGCGGCACTCACCCGTTCCGTCCTCCTCGCCGAGGTGTTCACTCCGGAGAACGCAGTCGCGAACGGGTTACTCGACGAGGTCGTGGAACCCGACGAACTGATGCCCCGCGCGCTCGCGTTCGCCGCGTCGCTCTCGGCACTCGATGCGAACGCCCATGCCGTCAGCAAGAAGAGACTGCGCGCGCCGGTGGTCGCAGCGATGCGCGAGGGGCTGGCGAAGGACCTCGAGGGCTGGAAGAAGCAGTTCCTCGGCTGAGCCGGGGGCTACTCCACCAGGCGGAGGCCGCTCGGCGCGATCGACTGGTCCGCGAACGGCAGGTCCACCACGAACTCGGTGCGGTGCGCCGGGAAGACGTGGTGGCTGACGAGCACCACGTTCCCGTTGGTGTCCGTGGTGGTCCTCGTGCAGCGCAGCACCGGCGAGCCCGACGGCACCTCCAGCAGCTTCGCCTCCTCCGCCGTCGCTGCATCGGCGCCGATCGTCTGGGTTGCCCCGCTGAACGGGATGTCGAGCAGCTCGTAGAACGGCGACCTCTCCACGTCTGCACGGGAGAGGTCCTGTCCGAGCTCGGCCGGGCACCAGACGGTCACGATCGCGAACGGTTCGCCATCGGCGAGATTGACGCGCCGCACGCGCAGGGCCTGCGACGTGCCGAGACTGCGGGCCACGTCGCGCGGCGCCTTCTCGAACGCGAACTCAAGCACGCGCCGTTCCGGTTTCATGCCCGACGCGCGCATCTGGTCCTCGATCGTGGCGAGCCGCGCGAGCGGCTGGCGCACCGTCTCGCCGGCCACGAACCAACCGAAGCCCTGGCGCGCGTTCACGAGACACTCGTCACGCAGCACCTCAAGCGCCTTACGCACCGTGACACGACTGACTGCGAACTCAACAGAAAGTTCCGACTCGCTCGGCATCAAACGACCCGCGGCGTACTCGCCGGAGGACACGCGCACCCGGAGCTCGTCGGCGATTTGGTGATAACGGATCGTGCGCACTTGTATTAGAGTTGTCTACACAGAGGAAAAACGCAAGTCCCCGTCGCTTGCCGACCGAAAGGCTCCCCCATGGCTGTCACTGCAGGAACCCCCATCGAACTGGTCGAGGCCGTCTACGCCAAGCTCGCCGCGAACGTTGCCACGGGACGCTCGCGCCTCGGCCGGCCCCTCACCCTCGCCGAGAAGATCCTGGTGAACCACCTGGTGGACCCCGCCGCCCAGGAGATGGAGCGCGGCCGCAGCTACGCAGACTTCAACCCCGACCGTGTGGCCATGCAGGATGCGACTGCGCAGATGGCACTACTGCAGTTCATGACGGCAGGGCTCCCCTCGACCGCGGTGCCGTCGACCGTGCACTGCGACCACCTCATCCTCGCAAAGGTGGGTGCGAAGCTCGACCTGCGCGACGCAAATGACACGAACCGTGAGGTGTACGACTTCCTGCGCAGCGTGTCGGCAAAGTACGGCATCGGGTTCTGGGGCCCCGGCAGCGGCATCATCCACCAGGTCGTGCTGGAGAACTACGCGTTCCCGGGCGGCATGATGATCGGCACCGACAGCCACACCCCGAACGCGGGCGGCCTCGGCATGGTCGCCATCGGTGTGGGCGGTGCCGACGCGGTCGACGTGATGACCGGCTTCCCGTTCAACGTGCGCTGGCCGAAGGTGATCGGCATCAAGCTGACGGGCTCGCTCTCCGGGTGGAGCAGTCCGAAGGACGTCATCCTCGAGGTGGCGCGCCAGCTCACCGTCGAGGGCGGCACCGGCGCGATCGCCGAGTACTTCGGCCCCGGCGCCGACACGATCTCGGCCACCGGCAAGGCGACCGTGTGCAACATGGGCGCGGAAATCGGCGCCACCTGCTCGGTGTTCGGGTACGACTCCAACATGGCCACCTACCTGAAGGCCACCGGCCGCGGGGCGATTGCCGCGGCGGCCGACAAGGTCGCCGAGCACCTGCGTGCGGACGAGGGCGCGCAGTACGACCAGGTCATCGAGATCGACCTGTCGACACTGAAGCCGCTCATCAACGGCCCGCACTCCCCCGACCGTGCGCACCGCGTGGGTGCCGACGGCGTGGGCAAGGCCGCCCGCGAGAACGACTGGCCGCTCGAGGTGTCGGCGGCCCTCATCGGATCGTGCACGAACTCCTCGTACGAGGACATCACCCGGGCGGCATCCATCGCGCGCCAGGCGGCGGCAAAGGGCCTGAAAGCGAGGACGGAACTGCTGATCTCCCCCGGGTCCGAGCAGATCCGCGCCACGATCGAGCGTGACGGCCTCCTCGCCGACCTCGAGGCAATCGGTGCCACCGTCCTCGCGAACGCGTGCGGGCCGTGCATCGGCCAGTGGGAGCGCGCGGCGGACAAGACCGCGAAGCCGAACAGCATCGTGAACTCCTTCAACCGAAACTTCCCGAAGCGCGCAGACGGCTCGGCGAACACGCTGTCGTTCGTGACCAGCCCTGACACCGTGATGGCGGTCGCCCTGTCGGGTCGGCTCGACTTCGACCCCACCGTCGACACGATCACGGCACCCGACGGCACCGAGGTGCTGCTCGATGCGCCCGTAGGCGAAATCGTTCCGGCCCGGGGATACGACCCGGGTGTCGACACGTTCACCGCTCCGCCGCCCAGCGGCAGCGGCGTGGTGGTGGAGGTCAGCCCGACCAGTGACCGACTCCAGCTGCTCGAGCCGTTCCCGGCGTGGGACGGCAAGGACTACCTGGAACTGCCCGTGCTCATGAAGGCAAAGGGCAAGTGCACGACCGACCACATCTCAGCGGCCGGCAAGTGGCTGACGTACCGCGGGCACCTCGAGAACATCTCGGGCAACCTGTTCATCGGTGCTGTCAATGCCCACGACGACGCCGTCGGCGAGGGACTCGACATCACCGACGGCCAGCGCCGGATGTACCCGGACATCGCGAAGAACTACAGCAACGCGGGCATCCGCTGGTGCGCGATCGGTGACCAGAACTACGGCGAGGGCTCGTCGCGCGAGCACGCGGCCATGGAGCCCCGCTTCCGCGGTGGCGTCGTGATCTTCGCCCGGTCGTTCGCCCGCATCCATGAGACCAACCTGAAGAAGCAGGGACTCGTGCCGCTGACGTTCTCGGACCCCGCGACCTACGACGCGATCGGCGAGACCGACCGCATCAGCGTCCTCGATCTTCCCCCCGTGCCGGACAGGCCCGTGCAGTGCCGCATCACCAGAGCAGACGGCACGACCGTCGACTTCGAGGCGAAGCACACGTTCAGCCCCGAGCAGGTGGAGTGGTTCAAGGCCGGTTCGGCACTGAACATCGTGCGAGCGAAGGTGGCGGCGGGCAAGTGACCGCGCGGTGCGGCCAGGGCCGCACCAACAATGACGGTCAGGTGTCGAAACCCGGTCTGCGCTCGTCCTCGGCGTCCGGGTCACCCGTGTAGTTCGAGGGGAACGTGCGCCGCAGTTCGTCCTCCGTGGGCTCACGGTGTTCCCTGGCCTCGGGCGGCAGCAGCGCCGAGATCGCGTCCATGATGCGCCGCGTGTCGGCGTCGAGATCGTCGAAGCGGAGCTCGACGGGCGCGCCGACCGTCACGGTGACGAGCGGGGGCGAGGTGAGGTTCGCGATGTTCGGCAGCTTGGCGTTGCGCGGCCACACGTTCTCGGTGCCCCAAATGCCCACAGGGACCACGGTTGCCCTCGTGTCCCGGGCCAGTTTCGCCGCGCCCCATCGACCCTTCAGCACCGGGTCAAAAAAGGCCCTGCCGCGCGGGATCGTGCCCTGGGGCATCATCGCCACCATGTCCCCGGCAGCGAGCGCCTCGTGCGCGGCCCGCAGCGGCTCGTCGCTCCCTGTGCCGCGCTCCACGCGGATGCCGCCGAGTGCGGCGGCAATCTGGCCGACGACCGGGGCGTCGAACACTTCCTTCTTGCCGAGGAACCGCACTGCACGCCCCGTGCGGGCGACCGCCATGGACACCGCCGCCACGTCGAAGTAGCTGCGGTGGTTGCCCACGATGATCGCGGCACCGTCGGCAGGGATGTTCTCGGTTCCCGAGATGTGCCACTTCGCGTACGGGAACGTCTCGGGGCGGGCGAACTTCATGAGCAGTTGCTGGGCCTCCAGACCGACCACCGGCACCTTCAGCACACCGTCCGGCACGTCGAAATTCGTGACGGGCCAGCGCCGCGCAGCCGCCAGGAGACGCAGCCGGAAATCAGGGTTCACGCACACCGGGTGACCGACGCTCGAGAGCAACGGCTCGTCGAAGACACTGTCGCTGTATGCCCAGCTCTCGGAGAGTTCCACGTCGTTGGCACCTGCCCACGCCCGCACCGCGTCGCGCTTGCCGCGCGACCACACATAGGGACCGTCGAGCTCGCCGTCATACCTGCCGTCTGCGTCGACGGCATACGTGGTCGCGATGACGTCGTCGAACCCGACCGCACGGGCGAACGGCTCGATGAGGTCGCGCGGCGTCGTCGTGGCGAGGACGACCTTGCGTCCCTCGTCCCTGTTCTTCTGCATCACGCTCCGCGCGTACGGCTGGAGCAATGCGACCAGGTCGTCGACCGCGGACGTTGCGGCCGCGCGCACCTCGTCACGCGAGTGGCCACGCATCGCCGCCACTGCCTGGCGGCCGAGGACCATCGACGGCAGGTTCTCACCGAACACCTCGAACACCTTGTAGAGGATTCCCTCGCCCGGGATGTCACGGTTGACAACCCCGGTCTCCCGGAGCACCCGGCTCACGACCTGGGCGGATGCACCCGAGAGCAGCGTGCGGTCGAGGTCGAAGAATGCTGCACCTGCCATGGGGGCGCAGGTTATGCCCAAGAACTGTGGCGTCCGCACAGGTCGGGTGTGTCCGGGGGAACATGTGCCGGGAACGGGAAAGGCCCCGCGGGGGTGCGGGGCCTCTCAACCTGATCCTTAGGAGGGGGGTCCTTCGGGATCGATTCGGCTGGGCAAATGGGGGGCGCCCAGCGCGTTTATGTGCTCCCATTATGAACGTGAATGGGTGAACACTCAAGATGAAGGAGACGATACTTGCTATCGTTTTTAGAGATAACCCCACAGGAGGCCCCACTCATGGAGATCAAGCAGCTGCAGAGCCTGTTGGCGATTGCTGACCATGGTTCGTTCTCGGCGGCCGCCCGGGCCCTCGACACCGTCCAGTCCAATGTGTCGGCCCATATCTCGCGCCTCGAGAAGACCCTGGGTGCGGTCCTTGTCGACCGTCATCTCGGCGTGTTGACCGACGAGGGCGACATGGTGGCGGCCCGGGCCCGCAGGATCATGCACGAACTCGAGGACATTGACTCCGACATCCACTCCCTGGGTGACTCCGCAGTGGGCGACTCGCATGTCGGGACAATCGGCACCACCGCCAGGTGGCTGATGCCCCGCCTGCTGCCGACTCTCGGCCGCACCAATCCGGGCGTGCGGATGACCGTGGTCGAGAGCGCCACCAGTTCACTGGTGCCGTTGCTGAACGCCGGGGAGATCGACGCCGCGATCATTCACCTCCCCGTGGAGGGTGACTACGAGGTGCGGGAGATGTTCGCGGAGAGCCTGCTGCTCCTGTGCCACAACAACCACCCGCTCGCGGGGCGCAGCGAGATCTCCATCGTCGAACTCGCCGAGCACCCGATCCTGCTCGCGCCTTCCGGCACCGCCCAGAGACGGATCCTCGACAAGGCTGCTGCCAACCACGGGGTCAGCCTGCGGTCACAGGCAGAAATCGACGGGGTTCGTTTGATGACATCGCTCGCCTTCGAGGGCTTCGGTGCAGCGATCGTCCCTGCCTCGGCCATCCCCGGCTGGCTGCAGGGGCCGTTCGTGCGCGTCTCGGTGCCCGAGCTGCCGCGACGTGTTGTGGGCTGGGTGCAGAGGGCGCGGCCGAGACCGAACCGTGCCACGCTCGCAGTGCGCGACGTCGCTCTCGGGATCGTGCAAAAGCACGGCGACAGACAGCCCGGCGTCACCGTGAACGTGGGCATTGTGGCCGGCAGGGGACCCCGCCAGGCCTCCCCTGCCTAATCTGTTCCCGTGAGCGACACGGGCACCACCTTCGGCAGGGTCCTGCTGGAGCTTCAGCACAAGGTCCCCGGTGCCGCCAGTGCCGACATCCGCGAGTTGCCGTCCGGCCGCACGATCGTGTGGCTGGAGGTCGACGGCTCACACCACAAGGGCGCACTCTCGGCCGCAGCGTCGCAGGTCATCGCCACCGCCGCCGAGACGGCCCGCACGAAGGGGCTGCCTCTCGTCGGTCAGTTCGCCTCGTCCGGCGCGGACATCCTCGAGGGCATCGCCGCCCTCCACGGCTGGGGCCGCGCGGCGAAGGCGCTGGCCGATTGCTCCGGCGTCGTGCCAACCATCAACATCGTGAGCGGCCCTGCCGTGTCGGGCCCGGCACTCCTCATCGGTCTCGCCGACTTCGTGGTGATGACCGAGGACTCCTACGCGTTCGTCAGCGGGCCGACGATGGTGGAGGAGTTCACCGGCATCGCTGTCACCACGGACGAGCTCGGCGGCCCCGCGGCCCACGCCCGCCAGAGCGGTGCCGCAACGATCGTCGTCACTGACACTGCGGCGGCACTCGACTGGGTCGACGCGCTTCTCGCCTTCCTCCCCGACAGTGTCGACTCCTTGCCCGCCTTCAGTGCCTCTGGGGACCCCGACGACCGTTCCACGCCGGAGGCCGGCGGGCTCATGCCGGAGACCTCGACGGGCAGCTACGACGTGCGCGACGTCATAGCCTCCCTCGTGGACGACGGCTATCACCTGGAGCTGCGCCAGAGATGGGCGACGAACGTGGTCACCACCCTCGCGACAATGGGCGGCCACACCGTGGGGATCGTCGCCAACCAGCCGCTGTCTCTCGCGGGCACCCTGGACATCCCGGCCTCGCAGAAGGCCGCACGGTTCGTCTCGTTCTGCGACGCGTTCAACATCCCGATCCTCACCCTCGTCGACACGCCCGGCTTCTACCCCGGCAAGGACCTCGAGTGGCGCGGGATGATCCGCCACGGGGCACAGCTTGTCTTCGCCTACGGACGCGCGACCGTGCCCCGCATCTGCGTGATCCTTCGCAAGTCGTACGGCGGTGCCTACATCGTCATGGACTCGAAGAAAATGGGCAACGACCTCTGTCTTGCCTGGCCCGGCGCCGAGCTTGCGGTCATGGGAGCGGGCCAGGCGGCCGCCATCCTCCAGCGACGCGCGACCGACGAGGAGAGGGCCGCGTTCGAGGCGGACTACACCGCCCGCCTGCTGAACCCGTACGTGGCGGCCGAGCGTGGCTACGTCGACGCCGTCATCGACCCGGCCGACACCCGCAGGGAGATCTGTGCGGCACTTCACATGCTCCGCGACAAGCGCGAGCGACTCGTCTCGCGCAAGCACGACAACTCCCCCCTCTGACGAGCCCGACCCCGGCCCGCCCGTCGACCGGATTGCCCCCGCAGGGGTGGCATCGCCTAATCTCGGGGCGGGGAAAAAAGCCCCGACACATCACATAGTCAGTGGTAAAGGGGACCCCAAATGACTGACACCATCACCATCACTGATGACCGGACAGGAAAGACGGTCACAGTTCCGATCAACGGCGGGACGTTCTCGTCAGCGGCACTGAGGGAGCTCGACCCGGGCCTCTTCATGTACGACCCGGCGTACCTCTCGACAGCGGCATGTGCCTCCGCCATCACCTACCTGGACGGCGACAACGGCATCCTGCGATACCGCGGCATCCCGATCGAGCAGCTCGCCGAGAAGTCCACGTTCCTCGAGGTCGCGTACCTCCTCCTGAACGGCGACCTCCCGGATGCCGACCAGATGGCCAAGTGGAGCCACGACGTGACCCACCACACCATGATCCACGAGAACATGCGCAAGCGCTTCGTGGACGGATTCCACTACGACGCACACCCCATGGGGATGTTCATCTCCGCCACGGCCGCTCTCGGCACCTTCTATGACGACGCGAAGGACATCTTCGACAAGGGCTCCTACGACAAGCAGGTGCTCCGGCTCATCGCCAAGGTCCCCACGATTGCGGCCATGTGCTACCGCTTCAGCCAGGGACTCCCCTTCGTCTCCCCCAACAACTCGCTCTCGTACGGCGAGAACTTCCTGAACATGATGTTCCGCATCGGCGATGACTACAAGGTCGACCCGGTGCTGGCGCGTGCGATGGACGTCCTGTTCATGCTCCACGCCGACCACGAGCAGAACTGCGGCACCACCGCGATGCGCGTGGTCAGCTCCGCCAACAGTGACCCCTACACCGCCACGGCCGCGGCTGCATCCGCCCTGTACGGCCCCCTCCACGGCGGCGCGAACGAGGCGGTCGTGCGGATGCTGTCGGATATCGGAACGATCGACAACGTCCCCGCCTTCATCGAGGAGGTCAAGTACGGCTCGGGCCGGCTCTTGGGGTTCGGCCACCGCGTCTACAAGAACTTCGCCGAATAGTCGAGCGAGTTGTTCGGCGACCCGAACGGCAGGCCCATGCTGAATCGGTAACACATCGCAGCGATGGTCGGCGATTTCGCGATGAGGCGCAGCGTCTGCTTGGCCAGCGTGTCGGCATCGTCGATGTC
>SXYT01000063.1 GCA_005788205.1 Actinomycetota bacterium
ACGCGCCTGCAGGTGGAGCACCCGGTCACCGAGGTCATCACTGGCATCGACCTCGTCGAGTGGCAGATCCGCGTGGCATCGGGCGAGAAGCTGCCGATGACCCAGAAGCAGGTCCTCGCCTCCCGTCGAGGCCACGCGATCGAGATCCGCATCAACGCCGAGAACCCCGCCGGCGGCAAGTTCCTCCCCTCCCCCGGCCCGATCAACAAGCTCGTCACCCCGGACGGCTTCGGCGTGCGCTTCGACGGCGGCTACGAGGCAGGCGACTCGATCAGCCAGTACTACGACAACCTCGTCGGGAAACTGATCGTGTGGGGCAAGGACCGCGAGACCGCCATCGCCCGCACCATCCGTGCGCTCGAGGAGATGGTTGTCGAGGGCGTGGCCACCACGATCCCGGCAGACCTCGCCATCCTGCGCCACCCGGACTTCGCCGCGTTCGAGCACTCCACCAAGTGGGTCGAGGAACGCCTCGATCTCTCCGGCATCGACTCTGCGCCACCTGCGGCACCCGCCGGCGATGACGACGCACCGCTCGTGCAGCGCACGACCACCGTGGAGGTCAACGGCCGCCGCTTCGACGTGAAGCTGTGGGTTCCCGAGTCCGCGGGCGTCGCCGCGGCCGCAGGGCCGAAGGCGAAGAAGCCGGCACGTGCGGCGGCATCCTCCGGCGGTTCCGGCGGGGGCAGCGGCCAGGTCGCCGTGCCGATGCAGGGCACCATCGTGAAGGTGCTCGTGGAGGTCGGTTCCACCGTGGAGGCAGGCCAGAGCGTCGTGGTCCTCGAGGCCATGAAGATGGAGAACCAGATCGAGGCCGACAAGAGCGGCACCGTGAAGGCCGTGAACGTCAAGCCGGGTGACACCGTGGGTGCCGGCGACGTCGTGGTCGTCATCGAATAACCCATGCCCCCGCGCTGGCTCGCCGCATCGACTCTCCTCATCCTGTGCGCCTGCGGGTCGACGGGGGTGGCTGACCAGACGGCACCAGACACGACTTCCCCTGCTGTCGCGGAGGTCCCAAGCGGGCCGTTCCCTGTGGAGGAAGTCGACGGCTCGGTGGTCCACGATGAGGACCTCCTGCCTCTCGATGACAGGTCCCGGCAATTGATCTCCTCATTCCCTGCTGACCCTCACCCGGCCGACCAGACCGAGTGCTCGGGCATCACCGACGGGAACATCGGCGACATCACCGGCTGGGACGAAGGCTCGGTTTCCTGGCGGTGCTCGCACGGCTGGCTGACGGCAATCGCGGACGATTGCGGGGAGTGCGAGGGAGTGTCCGTGTTCCGTCGCGTGACGGGAAAGTGGGAGTACGCGACAACGTGCCACAACTACAACCTCAGCGACTTCTGCCGGGAGTCCGGCCCCCCGCAGGAGGTCATGTGCGTCCTGTGGAGCAACGACCGGGTGCTCGGTGCACTGTCTCGGACCGGTTGTGACGCGAGCGAACTTGACATCACCGACGCGGTCACGAAGACCTGCGAGTACTGGAGCGAGTGGAATTACGAGGGCTCCATCCCGTTCGGCAACTGCGTCTACGGATGGCGCGTGAAGACTTTCCAGGAGAGGTTGTCCGCCCTCGGGTACGTCACGGGCACTGACGGCTACTTCGGCGCGCAGTCAGCCCTCGCCACGCTGTGGTACCAGAAGGACAAGGGCCTGAAACTGACTGCCAGCCTCGACGAGACGGTCTACAGGTCAGTGGCCGGCAACTGACGGGGTCATTCGGCGGCTTCGGTGAGCGCCTCGGCCAGCGAGGGGTGCACCAGCAGGCTCTCGAGGATGTCCGCCACCTTCAGGTGTGCCGTGACGGCGAGGGCGACCACGCTGATGAGCTCCCCCGCGTGACGGCCGACGATCGTGCCCCCGAGCACCACGCCGGTGTTCGGGTCGGAGATGAGCTTCACGAACCCGTGCGGGTCGTTGTGGATCAGCGCCTTCGCGGTGCTGGAGAACGGGACCTTCGTGACGCGGATCTTGCGGCCCGAGGAGAACGCCTCGGCCTCGGCGAGGCCGACATCGGCGATCTCTGGCTGGGTGAAGATGGCCGATGCCGCCTTGTCGTAGTCCAGCACGCGCATGTCGGAGCGGACCTGGCCCATGGCGTGCTCGGCGATCTTGCGGCCCTGCATGGAGGCCACCGATGACAGCGGGAGCTTCCCGCTGACGTCGCCGGCGGCGTAGATGTGCGCCACGTTCGTGCGGCAGTGCTCGTCGATCGCGACGTACCCGCGGCTGTCGAGGACCACCCCGGCGGCATCGAGGTCGAGTCCCTCCACGTTGGGCTCCGAGCCGATGGCAAGGACGGCGTGGGTGGCGCGCACGGTGCGGCCGTCGTCGCACGAGACGACGACCTCGTCGCCCTCCCGCACGATCGACTGGGCACGGGCACCCTTCAGGAGACGGATGCCCCGGTCGAGGAACCGGTCCTCGAGCGCGGCGGCGGCTTCTGCATCCTTGCCGGGGAGCACCTGCTGGCGGCTCACCACGAGCGTCACCTCCGCTCCGAACGACGAGAACATGTGGACGAACTCCACGCCGGTCACGCCCGATCCCACGACCACGATGCTGCGCGGGAACACCCGCGGCGGGTAGCAATCACGGGTGGTGAGGATCCGCTCGCCGTCCGGGGTGACCCAGGTGGGGATGCGCGGCCGGGACCCCGTGGCGACGACGAACGTGTCGCCCTGCACGCGGGTCTCCCCGGAGGATGACCGCACCACCACCTCGTTCGGCCCGGCGAACGAGGCCTCCCCCATGACGATGTGCACACCCTGGCTCTGGAGGAGCTGGGTGGTGTTGTGCTGCATCCTTGCCACGATGCCGCCGATACGGTCCGCGAGGGAGTCGACATCGATCTCCACGTCGTGCTGCTCGATGCCCATTCCTGCGAACCGCTTGGTGGCACTCATTGCCCCGCCGGTCGCGATCATCGCCTTTGACGGGATGCAGTCGAGCAGGTGGGCTGCTCCCCCCACGATCTCGCGCTCGATCATGGTGACCTCGGCTCCGAGGCGTGCCGCCCACGTGGCCGCGGCGTTCCCGCCCGGACCACCGCCGATGATCACGAGTCGATGTGCCACACGATCAGGCTACCGAGCGTCCCCCGTGCGGCGCACGGCATCAGGTCGTCGTGGGTGACACCGTGGAACTGACGGGTGGCGCCGTGGTCGGTGGAACCGTCGTCGTGGCCGGCACCACGGTCGTGGTCGTGGTCGAGGAGGACGTGGTCGTCGTGGTCGTGGTCGCAGTGCCGGGCACCGTGGTGGACGGTGGCGTCACCGTGTTCCGGCAGTACCGCGAGGGGTACCCGATCTGGTCACGGCGCTCGCCGACCCACTCGAAGTGCATGCCGTCGGCCGGCCAGAAGTTGCCGCCCCACGCGAAACCCCACTTGCGAAAGATGCGCACCACACCACAGTCCAGCACCGGGGTCTTCCCCTGTGCGTTCTCGACCGTGTTCATGTCGATCGCCATGCCGAACGCGTGCCGGGACGGCGCACCGAAGATGCCGGCCAGACGGTTGTAGCGGCCCACGTAGCAGCCGCCGTACCTGTTGGCGTTGGCCACGTCGATCTTCCCGGCGAGCCCCGCCTTCGCCACGTCCCGGAGGGCGCCCTCGATCGCGTCGACGA
>SXYT01000064.1 GCA_005788205.1 Actinomycetota bacterium
AAGGTGCTCGGGAATCTCGGTCACTGCAAATACCTCAACTGGCGGACGAATACCGCGTCCCGGGTGGGTCGGGCCGCGCCTGCGACAGGGGCGTGAAGATCCTCCCGCGGACGTCCCCACGATAGACAACAACTCGTCTCGAGAAGCAATCAATCAGTGTGTGGTGGGTGCCACGCGCACTACTGCGGCACGACCGGTGGATGCCCGTTGCGATGGCAGCCGGACGTCCGTCGAGGTCGCATCGACCCGTGCCGACGGCAAAGACCCTCGTCCTCATCGTCAGCACAAGGGCACAACCGAGGAGGCCCGAGACCGCTGTCCCGCTTGTGAACAAGCACCGAAGTGGCGTCTGTCGCTAGGGCGGAAATGGCCCCGAACGGGGGGTGCGTGGCTAGTGTTCTTGGTGCTCGGGCTGCAGCCCAGGCGCATCCCACCCCAGCGCGGAGAAACAACGAGAGTCCATGATCGCGATCGACATCCTCAGGTGGCCGGGCATGAATCAGGCGTTCATTGTCTCTTTCCTGGTGACGACCGCAATGGCTCTCGCTGTCATTCCCTACGGCAAGCGGCGCAAGCCCGGCCAGCCCACCACGTGGGGTGAGGCCATGGTCGGGGCGGTCTATGCCTTCTTCGTCATGTTTCTCGCCTTCGGGGTGGTCCCCCACCAGTTCATCGACCATGCCGACAAGGAACTCGGCTGGCGCAAGGACAAGCTGCTGAATGGCCCGTTCGACCTGCTCCAGGCCAAGGCCTACGGGGGCAACTTCCCCTTCACCCTGTCCTACGAGGCTGTCCGCGACATCGTGGTCCTCGTCATCCACGGCATCTACATCGGTCTCATGGTTTACCTGTTCGTGTGGTGGCAGAAGCGCGGCGACAAGGCCGCCACGAAGGAACTCGAGACATCGACATACGGCCGTCCGCTCGCGAGGAAGGCCTGACATGGCGCGCACAGACGCAAATCCGCCCATGCCCGAGTGGTCGACCGAGTACCAGCTGGTCGAGGTCGACCACGAGTACCTGAGCAAGGCGGTCAAGCCGAAGCAGTTCATCCACATTGACCAGAGCGAGTGCATCATGTGCGAGGGCTGCGTGGACATCTGCCCGTGGAAGTGCATCCACATGGTCACCCCTGATGCGATCGCAGAGGCAACCGGCACCGAGCAGCCGGGCATGGATCCGTCCGACAACGTGATCTTTCTCATCGACGACGACGTCTGCACGCGCTGCGCGCTCTGCGTCGACCGTTGCCCGACGGGGGTCATCATCCTCGGCAAGGCCGGTGCGCCGGCACCCGAGGGAGACTCCCACACCCGTACCAACAACCACGGCTACGCCTACGGCATGCGCCTCTGAGGTGAAACACAATGGCAAAAGTTCTCGATAACCCCCGCCCCACCGCAAAGGAGCGCCTCGCCAAGATCGGCGAGCAGATGCAGGGCAGCCAGGCGTGGAACTCGATCTTCCGGCCGGGCTCGATCTTCCGCAAGGGCTACACCGACAGCCCCCGCAACAGGTCGTACGTGATCATGAACTCGGTGCTGTACCACCTGCACCCGGTGAAGGTGAAGCGACACGCCGTGAAGGTGTCCTACACGCTCTGTCTCGGCGGGCTCTCGTTCTTCCTGTTCATCCTGCTCACCGTGACGGGCATCTTCCTCATGTTCTTCTATCGACCCACCGGGGCGAACGCGTGGGAGGACATCCAGATGCTGCAGACCTCGGTGACGTTCGGTCTGCTCGTGCGAAACATGCACCGATGGGGTGCGCACTTGATGGTGCTCTCCGTGTTCCTGCACATGGCGCGCGTCTTCTACCACGGTGCGTACAAGCCGCCGCGCGAGTTCAACTGGGTGATCGGCGTCATCCTCCTCACCCTCACGCTGCTGCTCTCGTTCACCGGTTACCTGCTGCCGTGGGACCAGCTGGCCCTGTGGGCGGTCACCGTGGGAACGAACATGATGGGCTACTCGCCGTTGGTCGGGAACCAGGTCCGCTTCGTGCTTCTCGGTGGCGTGGAGATCGGGTCGGAGACGTTGCTGCGCTGGTACGTGCTGCACGTCATCATGTTCCCGTTCATCATCATCATCTTCATGGCCATTCACTTCTGGCGCGTCCGCAAGGACGGCGGAATCTCCGGACCCCTGTGATCAAGGAGACCACACATGACTGAAATCCCCGAACACCTCCTCAAGCGGGCCCAGGCCGCGCGCGACAAAGCCGCCGGTGGAGACGCCGGTGGCGCCGCCGGCGGAGACCGGATTCCCGGCGACCTTCTCGACCGCACCAAGGCCGCATCTGACGGTGCGGCAGCCGTTGTCGCGACCGCGCCAGTCGGTGGCGGCGTCCCGGTGGGTGCCGGTCCCGGTGGCCACACCCAGCGCCTCCTCACGGTCGTCAAGTCGGGTTCCATCCAGGAAGCCAAGGCAGCCCCCGTCGACAAGGTGCACACCTGGCCGCACCTCCTGGCGGTCGAGTTCGTGGCCGCACTCGCGTGCACCGCGTTCCTGTTCGTCTTCTCGTGGGTGGTGAACGCGCCGCTCCTCCAGGCAGCCGACTTCAACAAGACCCCGAACCCCTCGAAGGCCCCGTGGTACTTCCTCGGTCTGCAGGAACTGCTGACGATGTTCCACCCGATGATCGCAGGAGTGACCCTCCCCGGCATGGGTCTCGTTGCCCTGATCCTCGCCCCGTACCTGGACCGCAATGCCTCGAACAAGCCCGAGGACCGCAAGTTCATGACATCGATGATGACGATGTTCCTGATGTTCTGGGCGGTGCTCACCATCATCGGCTCGTTCTTCCGCGGGCCGGGCTTCAACTTCACGTTCCCGTGGCGTGACGGCATCTTCTTCGAGCTCTAAGACCCACCCAACGCAACCGAGACCAAGGAACCAACACCCATGAGTACCGCAGTAATCATCGCCATCGTCGCGATCGCAGCCGCCGTGCTGGGCGCCGTCGTCGTGGTGACGACGGCACGCCAGACCGACGTGCGCGGCGCCGGTGCGCTGTCGCGCGAGACTCGCAAGCGTGACCGCAAGGCGACGATCACGGATGGTGCCGTCACCGGCCGCGAGGTCGAGGCTGCCGCGAAGTCGACGGCCGTCATGGTCGCCGCACCAGCCGAGGTCGCACCGTTCGTGGCACCCGATGCCGAGGCAATCGGTGTCTCGCGGCGCATGTTCTTCAACCGTGCCGCCGTCGGGATGATGAGCGCGAGCCTCGGTGCCTTCGGTGCCGCCGTCATCGCGTTCCTCTGGAAGGGCGCCGAGGGCGGGTTCGGTTCCAAGATCGCAGCAGGCCGCGTGAGCGACATCCTCTCGACCATCCGTGCGAACGACGGGTTCCTCTACCTCGCCGAGGCGCGAGCGTGGGTCACCGAGTACCCCGAGAGCGCACTCACGAAGGCGAAGGCCGTCTACGGCAACCAGTCCCAGGTGCTCTCCGGCATGGAAGCCGGTGTCGTCGCGCTGTACCAGAAGTGCCCGCACCTCGGGTGCCGCGTGCCGGAGTGCAAGAGCTCACAGTGGTTCGAGTGCCAGTGCCATGGCTCGCAGTACAACCGTGTCGGCGAGAAGAAGGGTGGTCCCGCGCCGCGCGGCATGGACCGCTTCGCCGTGTCGGTCACGAACGGCGTCCTCACGATCGACACCGGTTCGGTGTTCGCAGGGCCGCCGGCCGGCGTGAACACGACCGGCCAGGAGGCAGAGGGCCCGCACTGCGTGGGTGCCGGCGAGGGCGGTCACTGAGATGGTCGCATCGACAAGCGCCTCCATCGCGTGGCTCATCCTCCTCGCGTCCCTCCTGGGTTGGATCATCTACGGAATCGCCAACGTCCGCGGCGGGCGCAAGGAGGTCGGCTCCGAGCAGAGCCTCGCCGCCAACCGCAAGCCCTATTACGACGACGAGGAACTCGAGGGCAAGCGACTCGAGCGCACCCAGCTCCTCGGTCTCGTGTTCCTCGGCATCGTCACTGTCGCACTGCCGCTGTACTGGGTCATGGAGCCGAGCCGCCAGGAAGAGGCGGTGTTCGGCTTCGACAAGCGTTTCGTCAGCTGGGGCAGCAAGTTGTTCGCGGCGACTGCGGACGGTGGCTACAACTGCGCCGGTTGCCACGGCGGCATGAAGGCCACCGGCGGCGTCGCCCCGTACGCGATCACCGACCCGAAGACGAGCGAGGTGAAGGCGGTCTCGTGGAAGGCCCCCGCACTCAACACCGTGATGTACCGGTACAGCGCCGAAGAGGTGCGCTTCATC
The DNA here is from genome assembly GCA_005788205.1 of Actinomycetota bacterium. Taxonomy (GTDB): domain Bacteria; phylum Actinomycetota; class Acidimicrobiia; order Acidimicrobiales; family Ilumatobacteraceae; genus UBA2093. Next base: position 4,261 of record SXYT01000064.1, read on the forward strand.
CTGAACTACGGCCGCCCGTTCTCGCCGATGTCGGCGTGGGGAACGATCGGCGGCGGCCCGCTGACCGACCAGGCTGTCACCACGCTCATCAACTACGTCGAGTCGATCCAGGTCCCGCAGGACAACTGCACGGACACACGCGGTGAGTTCAACCCCACCTGCGACACCGGCAAGCTCCCGAAGGACAAGAACGACGAGATCAAGGCAGAGGCCAAGCGCCTCGTCGACAACGGCACTTACTCCAGCATGGGTGAGGCCTACTTCAACCTCGACCTCGGCGGCGGCGCGTACTCCTGCGCGCGGTGCCACACGAAGGGCTGGTCCTACGGCGACCCGCAGGTCACCGGTGGCGGGGCCTTCGGTCCCAACCTGACGGCGGGCTCCCCCGTGCGCCAGTTCCCGAGCGCTGACGACATGGTGGCGTTCCTGAAGGCCGGCTCGCAGATGGGCCAGCGCTACGGCGAGCAGGGCCAGGGCAGCGGCCGCATGCCCGGCTTCGGCCAGATTTACACGGACGAACAGATCCGCCAGATCGTCGAGTACGCGAGGAGTCTCTGATGCTGTCCACTCTCCTCGCGATCGGATGGGAGCCCGAGATCCGTGGCTACATCGTTGTTCTCATCATGGTCGGCACGCTGATCGGCGGCACCTATCTCATTCTCGGCACCAACCTCGGTGCGCGCCTCGGTTTCCTCGTGGCCGCATGTGGTCTCGCCGGCTGGATGATGTCCATGGCGATCATCTGGGTCATCTACGGAATCGGGCTCCAGGGCCCGTTCCCGTCGTGGAAGCCCTCCGAGCCGGTTGCGCTCGTGCGTGATGCCGCCCAGCTCGACCTCACCGAGATCGTGGAGGCATCGCCCGGGGTCAAGGACAAATCGCGCGTCGACTCCGCAGCTGCCGTCCAGACGCAGCTCGAGGCCGAGGGCTGGACACGCCTGGACGACTCGGACCCGCAGCGCGGCCAGGCAGTGGCCTCTGCAGACGAGATCATCCAGGTGGGGACCGAGGAGTTCAAGAGCGGCGAATACGTGCCCGTCGCGGTCTACGACAAAGGCGGGGAGAGGTGGCCGAAACTCGGTGACTCCATCGACTTCGTCGCGTTCAAGCACGAACCGCGCTACGCAATCGTCGAGGTGGCGGCCCTGCTGCCCCAGCGCTCGGAGCCGGGCCGTGCGCCCGCCCGTGCCGTCATCGATGACAGCCAGCCGCACCGCTACGTGGTGATGGTCCGTGATCTCGGTGCGCGCCGCCGCCCCGCGGCGTTAATCGGCATCGGCTCCGGGCTCATCTTCTTCCTCCTCGCATGGATGCTCCACCGTCGTGAGGCATACCTGCGAGAGAACCTCGCCCTGAAGGCGTAGTCCGCGCGATGGGCCAGTACCTCCCGATCATCGCACTGGTGGTGGTGGCTGTTCTTTTCGGTGTGCTCAGTTTCGTTGCGTCGGGCCTGCTCGCCCCGTACAGGCCGAACAGCGCGAAGGAGGCACCGTACGAATGCGGCATCGTGCCGTCCCGTGACAACCCCGAGCGATTCCCGGTCAGTTTCTACGTGATTGCGATGCTCTTCATCATGTTCGACATCGAGATCATCTTCGTCTACCCGTACGCGGTGTCGCGCGACGTGCTGGGCACGTACGGCTTCGCAGAGATGGCGGCGTTCAGCGCGGTCTTCTTCGTCGCATTCGTCTACATCGTCGCCAGGGGAGCTCTCGAGTGGGGGCCGCTGAGGCGTGCCGACTCCGAGACGCCCGCGAACGACAGCCTGGTGGCGTCGACACAGGCACATGGCTCGTTCCGTGTGGTCGGTCTCGAGGGTCGCGAGAGGAACGGGGAGGCAGCCTGATGGGTGTCGTGCGCAACGTTCTCGACGAGGGGCTCGCGGGTCTCGACCACAATTTCGTGACCGCCCGCCTCGAGGACCTCGTGAAATGGTCGCGGTCCCGCAGCAGCTGGGGTGCGTCTTTCGGGCTCGCGTGCTGTGCGATCGAGATGATGGGGTCCGGTGCGTCGCACTACGACCTGTCGCGCTTCGGCATGGAGGTCTTCCGTGCCTCCCCGCGCCAGGCGGACATCATGATCGTTGCCGGGCGGGTCAGCCAGAAGATGGCCCCCGTCCTGCGCCAGGTGTACGACCAGATGATGGAGCCCAAGTGGGTCATCAGCATGGGTGTCTGCGCTTCCACCGGCGGGATGTTCAACAACTACGCGATCGTGCAGGGGGTTGACCAGATCGTGCCCGTCGACGTGTATGCGCCGGGATGCCCGCCCACTCCCGAGACGCTCATCCATGCAATCGAGACGCTCCACCAGTTGATCGAGGACGGCGAGATCATGCGGCGCCGTGACGCGAACAACGGGGGTGCCGCCGTCGAGATCCACGAGATTCCCGCGGGTGCCACGACCTCGGTCTCCATCGGGATCAGGTGACCATGGAGGAGACCGCGACGGAGGCGCAGGAGCAGATGCACGGGTGCCCCGTCATCATGTCGCGCGGCCAGAAGGTCCTTCTTGTCGACCGCAAGGACTACCTGAACGTCATGAAGGCGCTCGTTGCCGACACCTTCGACATGCTCGTCGACCTCACCGGTGTCGACTATCTCGCCATGCCGGGCCGCAAGCCGGGCGCCGGGGTCACCGCCGAGCGCTTCGAGGTGGTCGTGAACCTGCTGTCGATCCAGCGCCGCGAGCGTCTGCGGGTGCGCGTGCAGGTTCCGGAGCTTGATCCTGCCATTGCCTCGCTGTTCGACGTGCACCCCGGCGCAGAGGCACACGAGCGCGAGACCTTCGACAGGGTCGGCAGCGTCGTCGATGGGCATCCCGATCTCACCCGCATCCTCATGCCCGAGGACTGGCAGGGTCACCCGTTGCGCAAGGACTACGACCCTGGCCGCATCCCCGTGCAGTTCAAGGGGGCGAACGCATGACGATCGCCGAGGAAAGAATGGATGACGCCACGGACGAGCCGACGGGGGATGCCCCGGCAGCCGTCGAGCCGGGCCCGCGCAGCCGCACCACGTCTGCGCTGACGGGAGAGGGCCGCCAGGAACTCTCGTCGCGCGCCGGCATGGGTGCAAAGGAACTCCTCCGGGAGGTCGGTGCGGTGCTGCGGATGAGCGAGTCCGAGGCCGCCGCGCTCGCCGACATCGAGTCTGACCCCGACGAGGACCAGACGATGATCATCAACATGGGCCCGCAGCACCCGTCCACGCACGGCGTGCTGCGTCTCATGCTGGAGCTGCAGGGCGAGACCGTCCTGCGCTGCAAGCCGATCATCGGGTACCTGCACACCGGCATGGAGAAGACGGGCGAGCAGCTGACCTACATGCAGGGCGGCACCAACGTCACCCGCATGGACTACCTCTCGCCGTTCAACAACGAGCTCGTGTTCTCCATGGCGGTCGAGAAGCTCCTCGGGATCGACGGTGACATCCCGGAGCGTGCCGTGTGGATGCGCATGTTCCTCAGCGAACTGAACCGCATCAGCAGCCATCTCCTCTTCCTCGCCACGAACGGCATGGACATCGGTGCGGTCTCGATGATGCTGTACGGCTGGCGCGAGCGCGAGGAGGTGCTGCGCTTCTTCCAGAAGGTCACCGGCCTGCGGATGAACCACAACTTCATCCGGCCCGGCGGACTCGCTGCGGACCTGCCCGCCGGCTGGCGTGACGACGTGCTCGACATCCTCGACATGCTCCCGGGGCGGCTCGAGGAGTACGAGATCCTGATGAACGGCCAGCCCATCTGGCGCGAGCGCCTGCAGGGCGTCGGTGTCATCACCGCCCGTGAGGCACTGGCACTCGGCACGAGTGGGCCGATCCTGCGGTCCACCGGCGTGGCGTGGGACCTCCGTCGCGACATGCCGTACCTGCATTACGACGAGGTCGAGTTCGATGTGGTCATCGGCACGCACGGTGATGCGTACGACAGGTTCGCGATCCGCCTGAACGAGATCCGCGAGTCGATGCGCATCGTGCACCAGATCCTCGACCGGATGCCGAAGGGCGACTTCCGCGTGCAGAACAAGAAGGTCACGCCACCGCCGCGTGCCCGCATCGACGAGTCAATGGAGGCCTTGATCCACCACTTCAAGATCTTCACCGAGGGCTTCAAGGTGCCCGAGGGTGAGGTGTACGTGGGCATCGAGAGCCCGCGCGGCGAGATCGGCTGCTACATCGTGAGCGACGGGTCAGCCAACCCGTACCGCATTCACATGCGTGCGCCGTCGTTCGTCAATGTCCAGGCGATGCCGCACATGATGCGAGGCGGCATGGTGGCCGACGCCGTCGCGATCATCTCGTCGGTGGATCCGGTGCTGGGGGAGGTGGACCGCTGATGGCGCGTCTGACAGAGGAGAACGTGCGTCTCGCCCAGGAGATCATCTCGCGCTACCCGCGCCCGCGGTCGGCCATGATTCCGCTTCTGCACCTCGCCCAGGAGCAGGACGGTTATGTCACCGAGGATGCGATGGCCCACATCGCGGGGCTCGTCGGTGCATCGCCGGCGGAGGTCTACGGCACCGCCTCCTTCTACGAGATGTTCAAGTTCCACCCGGTCGGCAGGTACGTGATCAACATCTGCGGCACGATGTCGTGCGCGCTCGCGGGTGCGGAGGACCTCATGCACCACGCAGAGGAGAAGCTCGGCGTCCGCATGGGCGGCACCACCGACGACGGTCTCATCACTCTCGAGCGTGCCGAGTGCCAGGCCGCGTGCACCGAGGCCCCGTGCCTGCAGACCAACTACCGCTACAGCTTCCGGGTGACCGCGGAGTCCTTCGACACGCTGGTCGATGACCTGCGCGCGGGCCGTCTCGCCGACGAGATCCCGCCGCACGGCACGGTCGCGCGGGTGCGTCAGCACATTCCTGCCGACAAGGGTGCGGGCGTGCACGCACCCGAGGACGTGAAGTCGGCCCCGGCATGGCTCGACGGGAAGGCGGCACTGTGAGCGCCGGCGGCACCAACTCGTTCGCGCCCGGTTTCTACGAGGGCGACCGTCCGCGCATCGTGACCTCGCGCTTCGGCCTCGAGGACAGCCACACACTCGCGCGCTTCGTCGCCACCGGTGGCTACGAGGGACTGCGCCGCGCGCTCGGCCGTCCTGCCGGCGAGGTGCACGACGAGGTGCGCAGTGCCACGGTGCTCGGCCGTGGCGGCGCGGGGTTCCCTGCCGGCACGAAGTGGGGCCTGACGCCCCAGGAGGTGTGGCCGCGATACCTGGTCGTGAACGGCGACGAGTCGGAGCCCGGCACGTACAAGGACCGTCTTCTCATGGAGCGTGACCCGCACCAGCTGATCGAGGGGTGTCTCATCGCGTGCTACGCGGCAGGACTCTCGCAGTGCTTCCTGTACATCCGCGGCGAGATGGCGCTCGCCCAGGAGCGCGTGGCAACCGCATTGAACGACGCGTACGCGGCGGGCTACGTGGGTCGCAACATCCTCGGCTCCGGTTTCTCCGTCGACATCGTCCTGCACTGGGGTGCCGGCGCGTACGTGGTCGGCGAGGAGACCGCGCTCATCGAGTCTCTCGAGGGCAACCGCGGGATGCCGCGCCTGAAGCCCCCGTACTTCCCCGCGGCGATCGGCCTCTACGGCCAGCCGACGATCGTCAACAACGTGGAGACGCTCGCGAACCTGCCGTGGCTGATGGTCAACGGCGCCGAGGCGTACACCGCCATCGGCACTCCCACCTCGCCGGGCACGCGCATGGTCGCCGTGTCCGGTCACGTGAAGCGTCCCGGTGTCTACGAGATCGTCAACGGAACGACCACATTCCGTGACCTTCTCTTCGGCGAGGAGTTCTGCGGCGGCATGCGCGACGGACGCACGCTCAAGGCGTTCGTGCCGGGCGGCGGCTCCGCACCCTGGTTCCTGCCGGACCAGCTGGACCTCCCGTTCGAGGCGAGTCAGGTCGGCCCCGCGGGCTCGATGCTCGGGTCCGGTGCGGTGATGGTGATGGATGACACCACCGACATCCCGAGGGCTGCGCTCACCCTGACCCGCTTCTACGCCCACGAGTCATGCGGCAAGTGCACGCCGTGCCGCGAGGGCGGCACGTGGCTCGAGCGCATCCTCAGCCGCATCGTCGACGGAAAGGGCACGGATGCCGACCTCGACCAGCTGATGGAGGTCGGGCAGTCGATCTGTCCGGGCGCGTTCCCGCACGCGTCCAGCGAGCGTCTCGGGATCAATGCCACCCCGTTCCCGTACCGGATGAACACGATCTGCTTCGTCGGGCCCTCCGCCTTCGCCCCCGTCCATTCGGCGCTCACCCTCTTCCGCGAGGAGTTCGATGCCCGTGTCACGAGGCGGATCCACATCCCTGTGTCCGCAGTCGGGGCCGCACAGTGAGCACCACCGAGACGAACGCGGGGGAGACACCCGAGGTACCGGTCGACCCGAACGCGGTCAGCATCTCGATCAACGGCCGCTCCGTCGCGGCCCGCAAGGGCGAGCTCATCATCGCCGCCGCCGACCGCGAGGGCGAGTACATCCCGCGGTTCTGCTACCACCCGCGGATGAGCAGTGTCGGCATGTGCCGCCAGTGCCTCGTCGAGGTCGAGGGCCCGCGCGGCCCGATGATGGTCGTCTCCTGCATGACACCGGTTGCCGACGGCCAGGTCGTGCGAACAGAGACAGAGCAGGTGAAGCGCGCCCAGGAGGGGATGATCGAGATGCTCCTCGCGAACCACCCTCTCGACTGCCCGGTCTGCGACACGGGCGGCGAGTGCCCGCTGCAGGACCAGGCGTTCAGCCACGGCCCCGGCGAGAGCCGTTTCGTGGAGGAGAAGCGCCACTACGAGAAGCCCATCCCGATCAGCGACCTGGTGTTCCTCGACCGTGAGCGCTGCATCCTGTGCGACCGGTGCACGCGTTTCGCACGCGAGGTCGCGGGCGACCCGCTCATCAGTTTCACCCAGCGCGGGAACAACACCCAGGTGATGACCTTCCCTGACGAGCCGTTCGCCTCCTACTTCTCGGGCAACACCGTGCAGATCTGCCCCGTCGGGGCCCTCACCGCCCAGCCCTATCGCTTCAAGGCCCGTCCGTGGGACCTGGAGCAGCGCGAGAGCACCTGCACCACGTGCAGCGTGGGGTGCCGCACCGTGGTGCAGTCGAGCCGCGACGAACTCGTCCGCTACCAGGGAGTCGACAGCGACCCCGTGAACTGGGGCTGGATGTGCGACCGGGGGCGGTTCAACTTCCAGTCGGTGAACTCCGAGGACCGTCTCGGCACCCCGCTCATGCGCCGTGACGGCTCTCTCGCCGCGACGTCGTGGTCCGTCGCGCTCGATGCAGTAGCCCGCGAGATGCGCTCCGGTGGTGCGGTCGCCGTTCTCGGTGGCTCCCGCGGCACCAACGAGGACGCCTTCATGTGGGGCCTCCTTGCCGATGCCGTCGGCAGCACCATGCGCGACGCCCAGATGGATGACGGCCTGCCCTCCTCCGTCTTCTCCCTTCCCCAGGCAACCATCGACTCTGCCTGTGCTGCCGGCACGGTCGTACTGCTCGCACCCGACCTGAAGGAGGAACTGCCCGTCCTCCACATCCGCCTGCGCGACGCGGCAACCAGGCACGGCCTGCGCATCATCGAGATAGCCAGCCACGACACCGGCCTCACGCCCCATGCCTGGCGTTCCGTGCGCTGCGAGCCCGGTGCCCAGCAGGATGCCGTTCGCTCCGTCCTCGCAGATGCCGAGATGTCCGCACAGCTCGCCGGCGGGAACGTGGTCGTCGTCGTCGGCCGGGCGAACCTCGCCGAGTCAGCCGCAACGACGATGGCCGCACTCGACGGCCTTCTCTCCGCGGTTCCCGCCGCGACCGTGCTGCCGGTTCTCCGCCGCGGCAACGTGCGCGGTGCGCTCGGGCTCGGTCTGGCCCCCGTGGACGGCAACGACACTGCCTCGGTGCTCGAGGCCGCCGCAGGCGGCAAGGTTGCGTGCCTCGTTCTCCTCGGTGCCGACCCTCTCAGTGACGTGGCCGATGCTGACCTCGCCCGCCGCGGGATCGCGGGGGCGCGCTTCGTCGTCGCCGTCGACACGTTCCTGACCCGGAGTGCCGCGCAGGCGGATGTCGTGCTGCCGGCCGCCGCGTACGGCGAGAAGGACGGCACCACCACCAACCTCGAGGGCCGTGTGTCGAACGTGGTGCAGAAGATCACGCCGCGGGGAACATCCCGCGCCGACTGGATGGTGGCTGCCGAGCTGCTGCACCTGCTCGGCAAGGACGCCGGCGTGGCCACACTCGCCGATGTGCAGCGGTTGATGAGCGCGCGGTTCCCCGCCTTCGGCGCGGCTGCAGCATCGGTCGAGGTGCGCCGCAACGGTGTCGTCGTCACGTCCGGGGGCGCCCGTCAGCCTGCTCCGGCCGTCTCGGTCACCCCGCGCAGTTCGTACGACTTCCGTCTCGTCGTGTCGCGCAAGCTCTACGACCTCGCCGTGGGCACCGCACAGAGCCCCTCCATGGCGAACCTCGCACCGGGTGCCGCCGTGCTCGTGCACCCGCTCGACGCAGAGCGTGTCGGCGCGCGTGACGGCGCCAACGTGAAGGTGTCGAACAGTCATTCGTCGGTCGTGCTGCCCGTTGTCTCCTCGGGAGCAGTGCCCCGCGGAACAGCGGTCGTGCCCTTCAACCAGCCCGGTGCCGATGTGCGGGGGCTGATCCGTCGCGGTGAGCCCGTCACCGACGTGAGGATCGAGACCGTCTGATGGACGCAATTCTCGCCGTCGACCCGCTCCTCGAGGGCAACCTGCTCTGGACGCCCCTGCTGATCGTGCTGCTGAAGGTCCTCGTGGTCTTCGTCGTCGGTCTTGTCGCGACGATGCTCATGGTCTGGTTCGAGCGCAAGGTGATCGCCGGCATGCAGAACCGCGTCGGGCCGAACAAGGCGGGTCCCTTCGGCCTGCTCCAGACCCTCGCGGACGGCACGAAACTGTTCCTCAAGGAGGACCTCATCCCCGAGAGGGCGGACAGGTTCGTCTTCAAGCTCGCCCCGTACCTGGCCTTCGTCCCGGCGTTCCTCGCCTTCGCGATCATCCCGCTCGGCGGCGACTACCGCAACGGCAACGGCGGAATGGTCGAGTTGTTCGGCCACCAGACGAGGGTGCAGCTGGCCGACCCGCCGGTGGGGGTGCTCTTTGCGCTCGCGATCTCCGCGATTGCCGTGTACGGCATCATGCTCGCGGGCTGGGCGAGCGGGTCCAAGTACCCGCTGCTCGGCTCCGTCCGTGCGTCGGCACAGATGGTCTCCTATGAGGCGGCGCTCGGTCTCAGCGTGGCGTGCGTGCTGCTCGTGGCCGGCACCATGTCCACCAGCGGGATCGTGAACCTGCAGGGGTCCGTCGGCAACTGGAACGTCGTGACCACGGGCTTCGTCCCGTTCTTCATCTTCGTGATCGCCGCAACGGCGGAACTGAACCGGCCCCCCTTCGACCTCGTCGAGGCCGAACAGGAGCTCGTCGGCGGGTTCAACACGGAGTACGCGTCGATCCGTTTCGCGCTCTTCTACCTCGCCGAATTCATGAACACGATCACGATGTCGGCCCTCATCGTCACGCTGTTCTTCGGCGGGCCGCAGCCGGTGTCCATCGGCGGCACCACTCTCGACATCCCGCTCATCCCGAACGCGCTCGAGGGCACCGTGTGGCTGCTCCTCAAGGTGCTCGTCTTCCTGTACATCTACGTGTGGTTCCGTGCCACGCTCCCGCGTTTCCGCTACGACCAGCTCATGGACCTCGGCTGGAAGGTGCTCATACCCGCGTCCCTCGGCTGGTTCATGCTCCTCGCCGCCCAGCGCGTCGGCGAGGACGCCGGCTGGGACCGCATCGTCGTCACGCTCGTGACTGCGCTCGTGCTCATCGGTGGTTACACGTTGCTGCAGCTCGCCATGAAGGTCAGCCGCGACAACCGCGACCGGGACGGAGCGAGCTTCTGATGGGTTACTTCGGCGGATTCCTCGTGACCCTGCGCCAGCACGGGTACAAGAACAAGGTCACCACCCAGTACTCGGGCGGCCGTGTGTTCCGTCGCAAGAACCGCGACGACAAGGACCAGAAGATCGACAAACCCGAGCGCCTCCACGGCCGCCACGTGCTGAACCGGTACGAGGACGGCATGGAGAAGTGCATCGGCTGCGAGCTGTGTGCCGGCGTCTGCCCGGCAAGGTGCATCTACGTGCGCGGCCGGGACAATGACCCCGACAATCCCACCTCGCCGGGTGAGCGTTTCGGTTTCGTCTACGAGATCAACTACCTGCGCTGCATCCACTGCGACCTTTGCGTGGAGGCCTGTCCGACGGAGGCGATCACGGAGACGAAGCTCTTCGAGTTCTCCTTCACGAACCGCAAGGACGCGATCTACACGAAGGCTGAGCTGCTCGTCGGCGACGACGGCAAGCCCCAGCACCTCCCGTGGGAGGACTGGCGCGAGGGCGAGGACGAGCACACGTCGGGCTGGATGCGCGCGACGGCCCCATCCGGCGACGCCACGTTCGAGGGAACGGTCGCGTGGAGCGGGGAGCTGGGCTACGGGGTGCGCGCACCGGAGCCGGCCCAGGATGTCCGCGACGAGGAGGACAACTGATGGAGCTGTTCGTCTTCGTCGCAGCCGCTCTCATGGCGCTCGTCGGGTCGGTCGGGGTCGTGATGCGCAACAACCCCGTTCACGCGGCAATGAGCCTCGTGCTCACCCTGTTCGGGGTGGCGGTGCTCTTCGTGCAGCAGGGCGCCCACTTCCTGGCCGCGGTCCAGATCATCGTGTATGCCGGCGCGATCGTCGTCCTCTTTCTCTTCGTCATCATGCTGCTCGGCGTCGACCGCGCGGAGAACCTCAGGATCGAGCCGCTGGCCGGTCAGCGCGCGGTGGCCGGTGCCGCCGGTGCCGCCATGGTCGGGCTCCTCACGGCCGCCGTGCTGACATCGGAATCGGCGGTCCTGGAGGACGGGAAGGGACTGAGCGCAACCACCCTCGATTCGCCTGATGCCAACATCCGGCAGCTCGCCGAGTCCATCTTCGGTGACAACGTCTTTGCGTTCGAGATCACCTCTGTGCTGCTTCTCGTGGCCGTTGTCGGAACCGTCATCCTCGCCCGTCGCCTCCCGAAGCAGCCCGAGGCCGCGGCGTGAGTGCCGTCATCGAGCCCACGACCAGTTGGTTCCTCATCCTGTCCGCGGTGCTGTTCGCCGTGGGGATGGTCGGGGTGATGGTGCGCCGCAACCCACTCGTCATGTTCATGTGCATCGAACTGATGCTGAATGCCGTCAACCTCTCGTTCGTCACTTTCGCGCGGGCCCGCGCCGACGTGGGCGGCCAGACAGCGGTGTTCTTCGTGCTCGTGGTCGCCGCCGCCGAGGTCACGGTCGGCCTCGGCATCATCGTGTCCATCATGCGCCGTCGCACGGAGGCCACCGCCGACGACCTCTCGGTGCTGAAGGGATAGCCGGTCGTGCTCGATCTTGCCTGGTTGATCCCTGCCCTCCCCCTCGCGGGCTTCCTTCTCATCCTGCTGTTCGGCCGCCGGATGGGCGAGCCCGGTGCGGGCGTCCTCGCGACGTTCATGACCGCTGCCGCCTTCGTCGTCACTGCGGGCACGTACTTCGACCTGCTGTCGCGCACTGCCGAGGAGCGCCACCACACGGTCACGCTCTTCTCGTGGATTCCCGTCGGTGGCCTGCAGGTCGACCTCGCATTCCTGGTGGACCCCCTGAGCGTGACCATGGCGCTCTTCGTGACCGGCATCGGTTCGCTCATCCATCTGTACGCAATCGGGTACATGCACGGTGACCCGAAGTTCCCCAAGTTCTTCCTCTACCTCAACCTGTTCGTCTTCTCGATGTTGATGCTGGTCCTCGGCGAGAACCTTCTCGTGACGTTCCTCGGCTGGGAAGGCGTCGGGGCGTGCTCGTACTTCCTCATCTCGTTCTGGCACGACCGTGACTCCGCCGCGACCGCCGGCAAGAAGGCGTTCGTGACCAACCGTGTCGGCGACTGGGGGATGATGGTCGCGATGTTCATGGCCTTCGCCGCCGTGGGCACGCTGTCCTACGAGGGCATCAACCACGCGGCCCACTCGGGGGAGATCGCCCAGGTGACCGCCACCGGCATCGCGCTCATGCTCTTCGTCGGCGCGTGCGGCAAGTCGGCACAGTTGCCCCTCTACATCTGGCTGCCTGACGCGATGGAGGGCCCCACCCCGGTGTCCGCGCTGATCCACGCCGCCACGATGGTCACGTCCGGTGTGTTCCTCATGACCCGCATGGCCCCTGTCCTCGCCGAGACCTACTCGTGGGCACCTGACGTCATCGCAACCGTCGGAGCCCTCACGGCCCTCTTCGCCGCCACCATCGCCGTGGCACAGACGGACATCAAGAAGGTCCTCGCGTACTCCACGGTCAGCCAGCTCGGTTTCATGTTCCTCGCCGTCGGTTCCGGGGCCTACGTGGCGGCGATCTTCCACATGGTGACCCACGCCTTCTTCAAGGCGCTGCTCTTCCTCGGTTCGGGCTCCGTGATCCACGGCATGCACCACGAGCAGGACATGCGCCGCATGGGTGCGCTGCGCAAGGTCATGCCGATCACCGGTTTCACCTTCATCATCGGCTGGCTCGCGATCGCCGGGGTGCCGCCGTTCGCCGGTTTCTGGTCGAAGGACGAGATCCTTCTCTACGCCTTCGCGAACAACCGTGCGCTCTACCTTGTCGGTGTCGTCACGGCGCTCCTCACCGCCTACTACATGACCCGCCAGGTGATCATGGTGTTCTTCGGCGAGGCGCGCTGGCATGACCACGCGGAGGAGCACGGCGCGCACGGCGACAGCCACGCACCCCACGAGAGCCCCTGGACGATGACGCTGCCGCTCGTGGTCCTCGCCGGGCTCTCCGTCGTGGGCGGTGCCATCCAGCTGCCGTTCACGAAGGGCACCCATTTCCTCGAGCACTGGCTCGGGCCCGTGGTGCACGAGGCCGAGGCTGACATCCACAAGACGTGGGCGTACGAGAACAAGTGGCTGCTGCTGGGTCTCGCGGTCATCATCGCCGCCACCGGCATTGGCGCCTCGGTCGCGGTGTACGCGAAAGGCAAGGCAAGACCGGTCGAGCCGCGCATCCTGGCTGACGGCTGGCGCTACGACGCCGCGATCGCCGGCCTCGTCGGTGGACCCGGCCGGGCCGCGTTCCAGGGCATCGCCGACATCGACGCGCGGATCGTGGACGGCGCCGTGAACGGCGTCGGCACCGAGGTACGCAGCGTCAGCGGTCTGTTGCGCCGGGCCCAGAACGGTTTCATCCGTTCGTACGCGGCGATCATCAGCATCGGTGTCGTCGTGATGCTCGCCTGGTTCGTGTTGAGAGGGGTGCTGTGATGCTCGTGTCCGCCGCCGAGGCAGGTCTCCACTCCGCGTCTTTCCCGGTTCTGACGGCGCTCATCGTGGTGCCGGTGATCGGCTCGCTCCTCGTCGCGTTGCTCAGTGACCGCCGGCCCGAGTGGGTCAAGCTGACTGCCGTCGTGATGTCCGTGGTGACCGCCGGCATGTCCATCTGGCTCCTCTCGGCCTTTTCTGCCCACGAGGGCGGTTTCCAGTTCGTCTCGCGCCATGACTGGATCGGGGCATGGGGGATCTCCTGGCACCTCGGTGTGGATGGCATCTCGCTGTTCCTCGTGGTGCTGACGGGCATCCTGTTCCCGCTCGTGATTCTCGGCGTCGACCCCCATCATGACGAGAAGCGCTACCTCGCCTGGCTCCTCCTCCTCGAGGCCGGCGTGATGGGCAGCTTCCTCAGCCTCGACCTGTTCCTGTTCTTCATCTTCTTCGAGATCGTGCTCGTGCCCATGTACTTCCTCATCGGCGGGTGGGGCTACGACAAGCGCGTCTACGCGGCAACCAAGTTCTTCCTCTACACGATGTTCGGGTCTGCTTTCATGCTCGTGGGCATCATCGCGACAGCCGCGCTCGCGCGGCGCGACATCGGTTACCTGACCTTCGATCTCGTGACGATCGCAGAACGGTCCTCGTTCGCGGCCTCCACCGGTCGCTGGCTCTTCCTGTCGTTCGCGATCGCATTCGCGGTGAAGGTGCCCCTGTTCCCGCTGCACACGTGGCTCCCCGACGCCCACACACAGGCCCCGACCGGAGGCTCCGTGATCCTGGCCGGCGTGCTGCTGAAGCTGGGCACCTACGGCTTCCTGCGTTTCGGGCTCTATCTCTTCCCGGAGGCCGCGGTGTGGGCCAAGCCGCTCTTCCTCACGCTCGCCACCATCGGGGTGATCTGGGGTGCCATCGCGGCGACAATGCAGACCGACCTGAAGCGACTGGTCGCTTACTCGTCCGTGGCGCACCTCGGGTTCATCGTCCTCGGCACCTTCGCCATCACGTCGCAGTCGCTCACCGGCTCCGTCATGCAGATGGTGAACCACGGGGTGTCGACGGGTGCGCTGTTCCTGATGGTCGGGATGATCTACGAGCGCCGGCACACGCGCGAGATCGCCGAGCTCCGCGGCATCCAGAAGGTTGCCCCCATCTTTGCGGCGGCCTTCATGGTCGTGATGCTCTCGTCAATCGGCGTGCCGGGCCTGAACGGGTTCGTCGGTGAGTTCCTGGTGCTCATCGGTTCGTTCGAGACGGCCCGATGGTGGACTGTCGTCGCCGCGACCGGCGTGATTCTCGCCGCGCTGTACCTGCTCTGGGCGTACCAGCGCGTCTTCCACGGCGAGCCGGACGAGGCGAACTCGGCTTTCCCCGAGATCACCCTGCGGGAGGGCGCCCTGGTGCTCTGCTTCATCGGCCTGATCGGGTTCACCGGCATCTACCCGAAGCCGATGCTCGAGCGCATCGAGCCGAGCGTCGACCGTCTGATCGAGCACGTGGAGAAGCACTCTGACCACCGCGCACCCGAGCATGCGTCTGACCACGGCAAGGAGGGCGAGTGATGAACAGCCTCCTCGCGTTCACCGGACCGGACATCGCCTTCACCGACGTCCTGCCGCTCCTGATCTGGCTGGGCACCGCGTGCGCCGTCCTGCTCCTCGGTTCGCTGGTGCCGCGATGGCCGCGAGGGACCTGGGCGGCGGTCACTTCCGTTTCCGCCGTGGCGGTCGTGGTCCAGCAGCTCTCCAAGTGGCAGGACATCGGCACGGAGGGCACCGGCACCGCGCTCGCCGGTGCCGTGTCCGTGGACCGGTTCGCCGTGTTCGGCACGATCATCGTTGCGGTCGCCCTGGGTCTCGTCGCGCTCGTCACCCATGACTACCTGACCCGAGAGGGCAACGACGGCCCGGAGCTCTACGCGCTCTTCATCACGGCTGCCATGGGTGCACAGATCATGCTGAGCGCGAACGATCTCATCGTGCTCTTCCTCGGCCTCGAGACCCTGAGCCTCTCGCTCTACGTGCTGGTGGCGAGCAACCGCCGCCGGGAGCAGAGCCAGGAGGCGGGCCTCAAGTACTTCGTGCTCGGTGGTTTCGCCTCGGCGTTCTTCCTCTACGGGATCGCATTGATCTACGGCGCGACGGGCTCCACGAATCTCACCAGCATCATGGAGGGGTTCGCCGCCGGGATCGCGATCGAGCGCAACGATGCTCTCCTCCTGGTGGGAATCGGCCTTCTCCTGGTGGGGCTCGCCTTCAAGGTCTCTGCCGTCCCGTTCCACGTGTGGACGCCGGATGTCTATGAGGGGGCACCCTCCCCGGTGACCGCGTTCATGGCTTCGGCCGGCAAGGTGGCCGCGTTCACGGCACTCCTCCGCGTGCTCGTCACGGCGCTGGAGCGCAGGGTGGACGACTGGCGGCCGGTCGTGTGGATCCTCGCGATCGTCACCGTGTTCGTCGGCTCGATCCTGGCAGTGGTCCAGACGAACGTGAAGCGCATGCTCGCCTTCTCGTCCATCGCGCATGCAGGGTTCGTGCTGGTCGGTGTCGAGGCTGCCGCCCACGCCGGGAGCAACGGGATCGCGTCGTCGATGACGTACCTGCTCCTCTACACCGTGCTCGTGATCGGTTCCTTCACCGTCGTGTTCGTGGTCGCGGGCAAGGGGGACGGTGCGTCCTCGCTCGACGACTTCCGGGGACTTGCGCGCCGGCGCCCGTTTCTCGCACTCGGTTTCACGGTCCTGCTGCTCGCCCAGGCGGGTGTGCCCTTCACCGGGGGGTTCGTCGCCAAGTTCGGTGTCATCAAGAGTGCGGTCGAGGCCGACAGTTACGTGATCGCTGTCGCCGCGATGGTCGCGGCCGTCATCGGAGCGTTCCTCTACCTCCGGATCATGGTGAGCATGTGGCTCGATGACACCTCCGGCGAGATGACCCTCGAGGTCCCGCGGCTCGCCGGTCTCGTCATCGCACTCACCGTCGTCTTCACCCTCTTCGTCGGGTTCTTCCCCGGCTGGCTGCTCGACGCCGCCGAGCTCATCGGCGTCCACCGCGCGGCACCCGTCGGGTAGGGCAGCCCCCGATGAGGCGCGCACTCGTGCTGCTCGCCACGATGAGCGAGACCGACACCATCGAGTCGGTCCTCGGGGAGGTCGCCGAGGCGACCGGACAGTTGTCCCGGCTCGACTGGTCGTTCAGGGTGCTCATCGTCGACGACGGAGGCTCCGTGGAGTTCCATGCCCTGTGCCGCCGCCTCGGGACGGCGTTCGGGCTGGACCTGGACGTCGTGGACGGGCCGCGCGCCGGACTCGGTGGTGCGGTGCTGCACGGTTTTGCCGCGGCTCTCGCTGACCCGTCCATCGGGTTCGTGGTGAATCTCGATGCCGACGGACAGCATGACGCCCGCCAGATGGGTGACCTCCTCCGGGCGCACATTGCGCGCGGGGCGGGCATCACGATCGGCTCACGATGGACCCGCGGCGGCAGGTGCTACGGGCTGTCCCCGGCGCGCCGGGTCCTGTCGCGGGCGAGTGCCGTCGCACTCCACGCAGCCGGCGTGCCGCGCCACGTGAAGGATCCGACCACCAGTTTCCGTGTGTACGGCCGTGACGTCGTTGATGCCATAGCCCGCGACATCACGGGGTTCTCGGGCTTCTCGTTCTTCGGTGCGGCTGTCGCGGTGGCCCACTCGCGCGGCTACGAGGTGGTCGAGACGCCGATCATCTTTCGTCCCCGTCTCGGGGGCAGGTCCAACCTCCGGGCGGTGCAGGTGAGACGGGCCGTCCGGGACCTTCCCGAGATCGCATCCGTCGCCGCAATGGTGCGGCGGCGCGAGCAGGGATTCCTGACTGCGGCCCATGCCGCGGCCGGGCCGGCCGCGTACAACGCGTCCCGTGAACTGGAGGTCCTCTCGAACACCCCCGTCTCCACCCGCATCGTTCTTGATGCACTCCTCCCGCACGTCGGTGGGCGCGTGCTCGAGGTCGGTGCAGGGCTCGGGCTCGTCACGGAGCAGCTGGTCGCCGCGGGGCGCACGGTGACCGCGCTGGAGCCCGACCCGTCCCTCCATGCGCGCATCGGCAGCAGGGGAGCAGGCGCCACCGTCCTCAACGCGACGCTCGCATCGAGTGGCGTGACCGGCCCGTTCGACACCGTGCTGTACGTGAACGTCCTCGAGCACATCGAGGATGATGCCGCTGAACTTGCGGCAGCTCGTGGCGTCCTGCGCGCGGGGGGGAACATCGTGATCTTCGTCCCCGCGATGCCGTCACTGTGGGGCACGATGGATGCGGTGTCCGGCCATTTCCGGCGGTACCGCAGGAGGGAACTCGCGACGGTGATGCATGCCGCGGGACTCCGCACGCAGGTGCTGCACAACTTCGACCCCGTGGGAATCATCCCGTACTGGCTCGCCTACAGGATCCTGCGCAGGAAGGTTCTCGGCGGGGCGGCAGTCGGCGCCTACGACAGGGTCATCGTCCCGGCGTCACGGGTCGTCTCGCGGGTCTCGCGGGGGCGCGGCCCGGGAAAGAACCTGGTCGCGGTCGGTTCGTCCGCGCCCTGACGTCATCGGTACTCTCTGCCGCATGGCAGTGCTCACGGACTTCAGCGACAACATCCTCACCATCACGATCAACCGCCCCGACGCGGGCAACGCCCTCAACGCCGAGGTCGGCGAGGGTCTCGTGGATGCGTTCAAGCGGGCCGAGGACGACGACGACGTCCGCGCGGTCATCCTCACGGGTGCGGGGGAGAAGATCTTCTGTGCCGGCATGGACCTGAAGGCGTTCGCCTCCGGCCAGGGTGTCGACAAGATCGGGGCCGGCATGAGTGCCCTCGACACCTGCAGGAAGCCGCTCATCGCGGCGGTGAACGGGCATGCACTCGCGGGCGGCTTCGAACTGGTGCTGAAGTGCGACATGGTCGTGTCGGTCGACGGCGTGCGCTTCGGGATCCCCGAGGTGAAGCGCGGTCTCTACGCCGCCGGCGGCGGGACGCGCCTGCCGCGGCGCATCCCGCTCGCGGTCGCGCTCGAGATGGGCCTCACCGGTGACCCGATCTCCCCCCAGCGAGCGCTCGAGCTGGGTCTCATCAACCAGGTCGTGCCGCGCGAGGATCTGCTCCCCGCCGCCACTGCGCTCGCCGCGCGCGTCACCGTCAACGGGCCGCTCGCCGTGCGGTGGACGAAGGAACTCATGTGGGACGAGCTCGGCCAGCCGAGCGCCGAGAAGCAGCGCGAGGCGACCGGGAAGGTCTTCAGCAGCGAGGACGCACGCGAGGGCGCGACCGCGTTCGCCGAGAAGCGCACGCCGCAGTGGAAGAACCGCTGAACGGATGAGCGGCGGGCGCGCCTAGCGGCGCGCCTGCGCCACGAGAGTGTCGAAGAGGCCCTGGTTCGCGGGGTCGTCCGCAGCGGTGTCCTCGGGGTGCCACTGCACGCCCACCACCCAGCGAGCGGTCTCGTGCTCGACGGCCTCGATGGTGCCGTCAGCCGTGGTGGCCACGATCCGCAGACATGCCGCAGGCTGGTCGATCGCCTGGTGGTGGTAGGACATCGCGAGTGGCTCCGTCGTTCCCATCGCTGTCGCCACGCGCGAGCCCGCCACCACGTTGACCGAGTGGAGCACGCCGCGGTGCTCCCTGAAGTTGTCGAGGTGCTGGACGAGCGTCCCGCCCATCGCGACGTTCAGCACCTGGTGCCCGCGGCACACCGCGAGCACCGGCAAGTCGAGCAAGATCGCGTGGCGAAGTGCACCGATCTCGAAGTCGTCGAGCGCGGCGTTGACGCCGAAGAGCCTGGCGCGCTCGGTCTGGCCGTAGGAGCGGGGGTCGACGTCCCCGCCACCGAGCATGACCACCCCGTCGCACCTGTCGATCGTGGCGCGGACTGCCGCGGCATCGTCGTTCGGTGGGATCACCACGGGGATGCCCCCGGCACGCTGGATCGCGTCCACATAGAGGCGGCCCGCGGCGACCACGGGGGTGCGCATGTTCTTCGCCTCGTCGCTGCGCCGCCCGGGTATGGCGATGAGAGGGGAAGTCACCGTGGCTCCACTCTCTCGATGCCGTAGCCCGCCGACCGGGCGGCCTCGACGACCACGTCAGCATGCTCGGGCCCGCGCACCTCGAGCACTGCCTGCACGCCCGTCTCGCGCACGTGCAGATCGACACCCTCGCGAACGTGCTCGACCTCGATGAGGTTCGCCCCGCTCGCCGCGAACAGTGCGAGCAGGCCCGCGAGGCCACCGGGACGGTCGGAGATGCGCGCGAACACGATGAGCCGCCGCCCTGCCTTCGTCTCGTTGCGCCGGATGAGGCCGGGAACGGCGCCGAGATCGACGTTCCCGCCCGAGAGCACGACACACGTCGTCCCGGTTGGTGCCGTCCGTGCGGCGCCGGTCATCAGTGCGGAGACCCCGACCGCGCCGCCGCCCTCGACGTAGAGCTTGCCCCTGTCCATCAGCAGCACCATCGCATCGGACACGGAGTCCTCGTCCACGACGACGACATCGTCGACCCATCGCCTCACCACCGGACCGGTCACCTCGCCCGGCCACTTCACTGCGATGCCGTCCGCGAGGGTGACGATCGGTCCGTCGGCCGGGAGGATCCCTGCGTACGGCGCGCACGCGCGCACCTGCACGCCGATCACCTCGATGGAGGGGTTCGCGTTCTTCAGGACCCACGCCACGCCACCGGTCAGGCCACCGCCGCCGAGGGGGATGATGACCCGGGAGAGGTCGGGGATGTCCTCCAAGAGTTCGAGGCCGAGCGTGGCCTGTCCAGCCATCACGGCGGGATCATCGAACGGGTGACAGAAGTTCATTCCCGTCGCCGCGGCACGGTCCCGTGCCCTCGCCACTGCGGCATCGAGCGTGTCGCCCCCCTCCGAGAGGGTCGCTCCGTAACTGCGCACCGACTCCATCTTCGACAGCGACGCCCCCGCGGGAACGAAGATCTCACAGGGGATGCCCCGCTTCCGCGCCGCGAACGCGAGTGCCTGGGCGTGGTTTCCGGCGCTCCCCGCGACCACGCCCGACGCGGCTGCGTCACCGAGGGTGGCGATCTTGTTCATCGCACCGCGGATCTTGAAGGACCCGGTTCGCTGGAGGTTCTCGGCCTTCAGCACGACGGACCCGCCGCACATGTCGGACAGGGCTGCCGACTCGGTGACCGGCGTGTGCTTCACGGTGCCCCTGCCGGCCTCGCGGGCCTTCCGGACGCTCTCTTGCGAGATGGGGCCATTATCCGTGTCCGCGCGACCCATCAGGGCAATACCGTAGTGGGCATGCGCGCGGCGTTGATCGGAAACAGGGAGGACACCGATCCCGGAATCATCGGCCACGTCCTGCGCGAGCGGGGGTTCTCTTTCACCGAGTTCGCCCGGGAGGATCCCGGTTCGTACCACGACCCTTCCTCGTTCGACCTCGTTCTTGCCATGGGGTCCTCCTGGAGTGCCTACTGGGAGCGGGTGGTCGCAGAAACCGCCGCCGAACGGGCTTTCCTCGGCGATGCACACCAGGCCGGTGTCCCGGTGCTCGGTGTGTGTTTCGGGGCCCAGCAACTGGCACTGGCCCTGGGGGGTGCGGTGACCCGGGCGCAGACTCCCGAGGTCGGGTGGCACAATGTCACAAGCATTCCAGAGGCGGCGTCCGTCGCAGGGGCCGAAACCCTTGCAGGACAATGGTTTCAGTGGCATTACGACCGGTTCTCGGTGCCCGCCGGGGCGCTGGCCCTGGCTGAGAGCCCAGCTGCCCCCCAGGCGTTCACATCCGGTCGCACCCTGGCGCTCCAGTTCCACCCCGAGGTGACCGTGTCGATCGTGGCGCACTGGGCATCGGGTGGCGGGGAGCAGGAACTCCTCGATGCGGGGATCGACCCGGGGGAGTTGTTCGCGGAGACGGCAGCACTGATGGCGGATGTGGCACCCCGCACCGAGCGGCTCGTGGATTGGTTCCTTGAGAGATCAGCACTAGCGCACGAATGAACATCACCCCTGCGGCACACAGGTGTGACATGGGCTGCGGGACACGTGCAGGACCGGCGTGGAGTTGGGGGCCGATGTTGGCCCCGTAGTAGTTTTGCCTCCGATGTCTCAGTTCCTGCGGTCATACCTCACCGTGATCTGGTTCGGGCTCGCTTCGATCCTGATTGCGGGTCTGCTGCTGGGCATCTCGGCCGTTCTGCGGCCGAACAAACCCTCCGAGGAGAAGTTGCTGACCTACGAGAGCGGCGTGGACCCGGTCGGCGAGGGCTGGTCCCAGAGCCAGATCCGCTACTACGTCTATGCCCTCCTTTTCGTGATCTTCGATGTGGAGGCCGTTTTCATCTTCCCGTGGGCCACCCAACTGGAGCGGTACGCGGGTTTCGGTCTCATCGAGATGGGTGTCTTCGTGGCGATCCTCGTTCTCGGTCTCGTGTACGCATGGCGCAAGCGCGTCCTGCGCTGGGCATAGGCGGAACATCATGGGTCTTGTCGACAGGGGGAGGCTCCCCAAGCCCCTCACCACGCTCTTCAACATGGGTCGGTCGTACTCCATGTGGGTCTACCAGTGGGGCCTGGCCTGCTGCGCCATCGAGATGGGTGCCGCATTCGGCTCGCCACGCTATGACGTGATGCGCCTCGGTGTCATCCCGCTGCCGGCCAGCCCCCGACAGGCCGACCTCGTGGTCATCTCGGGCACTGTCACCGACAAGATGGCGCCGGCCATCAAGCGCCTCTACGAGCAGATGCCCGAACCGAAGTATGTGATCTCCATGGGGTCGTGTGCCAACTGCGGCGGGCCCTACTGGGACAGCTACTCGGTCACCAAGGGTGTCGACCAGATCATCCCGGTCGACGTGTACGTGCCCGGCTGCCCGCCCCGGCCTGAGGCCCTCCTCGAGGGGATCGTGCTCCTGCAGCAGCGCATCAAGAACGAGGACATGGGGGCGCGCTGGCGCGGCGAGGGAACGGTGCCCATGAGCGCCGTGGACGGCGAGTCCGCGGAACGTGGGGGTGTTCCCGTTGTCGCCGGCTGACACCACCGAGGCGCCCCGCGACGAGCGCCGTGAGACCGAACTCGGCGCCATCCTGGGGGCGCTCGGGGGCAATGTCGCCGACTCGCTCCTCAAGCCGAACGATGACATCTGGGTGCGTGTCACCACCGAGTCGTGGCGCTCCAGTATCGAGACGATCCGCTCGCTCGGGTACGCGTACTTCTGTTTCCTGTCTGCGATCGACTGGATGCCCTCGCCGTTCGGCAAAGGCGAGAACGATCCCACCCAGCCCGCCCCGGAACGGGACAACAGCATCGTCCAGGGCTACACCGGGGGTGCCACGCGCTTCCAGCTGCTCGTGCGGCTCGTGATGCCCGGTTCCACCAGCGGCGTGAACATCAAGTGCGACGTGCCCGATGACTCCATGACGGTGGAGTCGCTCGTGCCGGTCTTTGCCGGCGCAAACTGGCACGAGCGCGAGACATGGGAGATGTTCGGCATCAACTTCGCCGGTCACCCTGATCTGCGCCACATGTACCTGCCCCAGGATTTCGAGGGCTTCCCCCTCCGCAAGGACTTCCCCCTGCTTGCCCGCATCGTGAAGCCCTGGCCGGGCATCGTCGATGTCGAGCCGCTGCCGGGGGACGAGAACGAGGAAGAGAGCGAGCAGTCATGACTCTGATCGGCGACCGCCAGCAACTCTCCTACATCGCCGCGCAGGCCGCCGACGCCCGCGTGAATGTGGAGCTCGAGACCGAGGGCATGACACTCAACATCGGCCCGCAGCACCCCGCCACCCACGGCACACTGCGCATCATCGCCCGTCTCGACGGCGAGCAGGTCGTGTGGGCCGAGCCGTCCGCCGGGTACATGCACCGTGGCTACGAGAAGCTCACCGAGGTGCGCACCTTCCCGCAGGTGACTGCACTCGTCAACCGCATCGACTGGCTCGGCAGCTTCGCGAACGAGGTGCCGTTCATCCTCGCCGCGGAGAAGCTCATGGGTGTGGAGGCCACGCCGCGCGCCCAGCACATCCGGACGATACTGTTCGAGCTGTCGCGCATCGCGAACGTTTCGTTGTTCCTCGGTGATCTCGGGGTGCAGCTCGGCGCCGTCACGCCGGTCTTCTTCGCGTTCCGCGACCGCGAGTACGTGCTCAACCTGATCGAGGCCGCCACCGGCGGACGTTTCCACCCCAACTTCGACCGCATCGGCGGACTGAAGGACGACCTGCCGGCGGGCTTCATCGACGAGACGCGCTCGGTGATGAAGAAACTGCGCAACTTCTGCGACGAGATCGAGAACCTGCTCTTCGGCAACGAGATCTTCCAGTCGCGCACCCGCGGCATCGGCGTGATCCCGAAGGAGGTCGCGCTCCAGTACGGCCTCAGCGGCGCGAACCTGCGCGCAAGCGGCGTGGATTGGGACCTGCGCCGTGACCAGAAGATCGCGATGGCGTGGGACAAGGCCGACTGGAAGGTCATCACCCACCCGGACGGTGACTCGTTCGCACGCTGCTGGGTGCGCCTGCAGGAGGTCCGCGAGTCCACCCGAATCGTCGACCAACTGCTCGACACCATCCCGGGCGGTCCCGTCATGGTGAAGGTGCCGAAGATCATCAAGGTGCCCGAGGGCGAGGCGTGGGTGAGCACGGAGAATCCGCTCGGCGAGATGGGCTACTACGTGGTCTCCAAGAATGACCAGGGTCCGTTCCGGGTGAAGATCCGCAGCGCCTCCTTCAACAACATCTCGATCGTGCCGTGGCTGCTGAAGGGTGTCTACGTGCCCGACATCATCACGATCCTCGCCTCGCTCTACTTCATCCTCGGGGACATCGACCGTTGATGCATGCCCTCCTTGCCTCTGACGTCCCGTACTGGGCCCAGTCGCTGCTCCGGGTACTCGGGGGACTGGTGGCGGTGCTGCTCCCCGCGGGCACCGTCGTCTACCTGTTCCTGTTCAAGATGATGTCCTTCATGCAGAGCCGCCTCGGTCCCATGGAGGCCGGTCCGTACGGTTCGCTGCAGCTCTTCGCTGAGGTCGGAAAGTGGCTGCAGAAAGAGGACATCCACCCCGCCCGTGCCGACAAGTTTCTCTTCAAGATCGCGCCGCTCGTCGTTCTCGCCAGCACGTTCCTGCTCGTCGTCGTCGTTCCCTTCGGCCCGGACGCATGGTTCACGAACTTCGAGGCCGGCATCTTCTACGCGCTCGCGGTGTCATCGGTGTCCGTGCTCGGCATCCTCATCGCCGGCTGGGCCAGCGCCAACAAGTACTCCCTGCTCGGCGGCCTGCGTGCGGCCGGCCAGTTGGTCGCCTACGAACTGCCCATGGTCCTCGCTGTCATCGGCGTGGTCATCCAGGCCGGCACCATGAACCTCCAGGAAATCGTGGTCGCCCAGAACGCGGGCTCGATGTTCGGTTGGGACGGACTCGGCAACCCCTACCTCCTCACGCAATTCGTCGGTTTCGCGGTGTTCATGATTGCGGTGCAGGCAGAACTCACCCAGACCCCGTTCGACATGCCGATCGCGGAGTCCGAGCTGGTCTCGGGCTACATGACCGAGTACTCGGGTTTCCGCTTCCTCATCTTCTTCATCGCCGAGTTCGCCACCGCCGGCGTCTTCTCGATGATCGCCGCCGTCCTCTTCCTCGGCGGGTGGGGCGTGCCGTTCAGCTGGTTCGGATGGACGTCACTCGGTGACATCGACAACTGGATGAACATCGTCGGCCCGCTCATCCTCTTCACGAAGATGATCGTGCTCACCTTCCTCATCATGTGGGTCCGTTTCTCGTACCCGCGTTTCCGCGAGGACCAACTGCAGGGCTTCGCCTGGAAGGTCCTGATCCCTGTCTCTCTCGTCAACATCATGGTGACGGCGATCCTGAAGGTGGCGTTCTGATGGCCAAGCCCAAGGTCCCCGGTCTGCTGAAGGGGCTCGGAGTCACCTTTGGCACCCTCATGCGCACCGTCACGGAGGGCGCCGCGACGGTGCAGTACCCGCACGAGAAGGAGACGCCGCCGATCCGTGCCCGCGGGGTCATCGCCCTGCACGAGGGCAACTGCACCTCCTGCATGCTGTGCGTCCGTTCCTGCCCGGACTGGTGCATCTACATCGAGGGTCACAAGGAACTCGCCCCACCGCGCCGCGCGGGCGGTGCGCCGCGCAAGGTCAACAAGCTCGACCGTTTCGACATCGACTACGCGCTCTGCATGTACTGCGGCATCTGTGTGGAGGTGTGCCCGTTCGATGCGCTGTTCTGGAGCCCCGAGTACGAGTACTCCGAGCCCCGTATCTCGGACCTCCTCCACGACAAGTCGAAGCTCGGCGAGTGGATGGAGACCGTCCCGGAGGCCCCCGAGCTCGAGGCGGGCGCCGAGAAGAAGGGCAAGAAGTGATGCTGGCCGCAGACCTTCTGGTCGCCCAGAACGTGGGTTTCTACCTGATCGCCGGCGTAATGGTCGTCGGCGCCCTGCGCGTGGTCACCTCCAACAACGTGGTGCACGCGGCACTGTGGCTGGTGGTCGTGCTCGCCGGAGCCGCCGCCCAGTACGTGCTCCTCGCCGCTGAGTTCGTGGCCATCACCCAGGTGCTCGTCTACATCGGCGCCGTGATGGTCCTGTTCCTGTTCGGCACCATGCTCACCCGTGCGCGCATCGGCGCCGAGAAGGACCTCAACAACAAGAACTGGGTTCTCGGTGTCCCTGTTGCCGTGTTGATGCTCGCCACCATGGTGATCGCCCTCAACGACGGTTTCGGCAACGAGCAACTGCCCCTTGATGCGCCCCCCATCAACACCGAGACCATCTCCGACCAGATCTTCGGCCCCTACCTGCTGCCCTTCTGGGCACTCTCGTTCGTGCTCCTCGCCGCTGTCATCGGCGCGATAGTGCTGGCCAGGAAGGACTGACCGTGCTGCTGAACCAGTTCCTCATCCTCGGTGCCGTGCTGTTCTCCATCGGCGTGTACGGCGTCATCGCCCGTCGCAACGCGGTGCTCGTGCTCATGTCGATCGAGCTCATCCTGAACTCGGTGAACATCAACCTCCTCGCGTTCTCGCTGCGCAGCGGCACCGCTGACGGTCACACGTTCGCTCTCTATGTCATTGCGGTCGCTGCCGCCGAGGTCGGCGTGGGGCTGGCAATGGTCCTGCTCATGTACCGCAACCGTCGGTCCATCGGCCTCGACGAACTCGCAGAGATGAAGGGCTGACCCCATGTTCGGCGCCTCCACCGAAGCCACGTCCGCAGTGCTGACCTCCGGGTTCTT
Organism: Actinomycetota bacterium; assembly: GCA_005788205.1. GTDB lineage: Bacteria > Actinomycetota > Acidimicrobiia > Acidimicrobiales > Ilumatobacteraceae > UBA2093. The sequence goes on from SXYT01000064.1 coordinate 30,866, forward strand.
CCTGGAGAACGCCTGGTTGATCCCGGTCATCCCGGCCGTCGCCTTCGCGCTCATCATTTTCTTCGGCAAGAAGATGCCGATGAAGGGCAGCGAGATCGGCATCCTCTCCATGGTCGCCTCGCTCGTGTTCTCGGGCGGCGCCATCCTGCAGTGGATCAACCGCGTGAACGGCGCCGGTGAGGACCAGTACGTGGCCCCTGTCATCAGGACCTGGACCTGGTGGCAGAGCGGCGGAATGGAATTCGGTCTGGGCCAGCACGTCGACGGCCTCACCCTCGCCGTGCTCGGTGTCGTTGCATTCATCTCCACGCTCGTGCAGATCTACTCGGTGGAGTACCTGCGCGGCGACCGCCGCTACACCCACTTCTTCGCCTCGCTCACGCTGTTCTCTGCGGGCATGATGAACATGGTCGTCGCCGAGAACATGATCCAGCTGATCCTCGGCTGGGAGATCATGGGCCTCTGCTCCTTCTTGCTCATCGGCCACTGGTGGGAGGAGGGTGCGAACAGCCGTGCCGCGCTCAAGGCGTTCTTCACCACCCGGACCGGTGACGTCGGCCTGCTCGCCGGCACCTCGATCCTCTTCTTCGCCGCCAACGACTGGACCCAGAAGACCCTCGGCGTCAGCGGTTTCTCCATCCGCGGTCTCTCGGCATGGGCACTCTCGGGCGACCCGAGCCACGCTGCGATCCTGTGGGGTGCGGTCGCGCTCTTCGTCGCTGCCATCGGCAAGTCGGGTCAGTTCCCGCTGCACACCTGGCTGCCCGACGCAATGGCGGGCCCGACCCCGGTGTCGTCGCTGCTGCATTCCTCCACCATGGTGGTGGCCGGCGTGTTCCTGGTCGCCCGCCTGTACCCCGTCTTCTTCGAGGGCCTCGACATCCTCGGCGGCAGCTCCAACTTCATCGTCATCATCGGCGGAATCACCATCGTGATCGCGGCCGCTCTTGCGTTCGTCCAGACCGACATCAAGAAGGTGCTCGCGTACTCCACGGTCAGCCAGCTGGGCTACATGATGATGGGCCTCGGCGCCGGTGCGTGGCTCCCTGCGGTCTTCCACATCTTCACCCATGCGTTCTTCAAGGCGTGCTTGTTCCTCGGCGCCGGTTCGATCAGCCACAGCGCGTCGCACCACTCCTTCGAGATGAAGAAGGACATGGGTGGCCTGCGCAAGTTCATGCCGGTCACCTTCGGCACGTGGATCATCAGCACGCTCGCCCTGTGCGGGGTCTTCCCGTTCTCGGGTTTTTTCTCGAAGGACGAGATCATCGACAACGTGGGCCACAACGGGTACACGCTGTTCATGTGGGTCGGTCTCGCCGGCGCCTTCCTCACGGCCGCGTACATGACCCGTGCGACCTACCTCACGTTCTTCGGTGAGCCCCGCGGCGCCGCGGCGGGCGAGCACCATGACGAGCACGGTGATGCACACGGCGACGACGCGCACGCGGTCCACGGCGATGACCACGCCCATGACG
>SXYT01000065.1 GCA_005788205.1 Actinomycetota bacterium
CTGCAGGTTGCAGTTGACCACGAAGACGAGATTGTCGAGTTGCTCACGCGCGGCGAGCGTGATCGCACCGAGTGACTCGGGTTCGTCCGTCTCGCCGTCCCCGAGGAATGCCCACACGCGGCTCTGTGACGTGTCGGTGATCTCTCGGTTCATGAGGTAGCGGTTGAAGCGGGCCTGGTACAGAGCCGTGAGCGGCCCGAGACCCATGGACACGGTGGGGTACTCCCAGAAGTCGGGCATCAGCCGCGGGTGCGGGTAACTGGAGAGCCCCCGCTGCCCGCGCCCGATCTCGCGGCGGAAGTGGTTCATGTCGTCGACAGTGAGGCGGCCCTCCAGGAACGCGCGCGCGTAGACGCCCGGTGCGGCATGACCCTGGATGTACACGTGGTCGCCGGACTCGCCGTCGTCCTTGCCGCGGAAGAAGTGGTTGAAACCGATCTCGTAGAGGCTCGCCGAACTGGCGAAGGTGGAGAGGTGACCGCCGATGCCGTCGGTGGTGCGGTTGGCGTGCGACACCATGACCGCCGCGTTCCACCTGATGAACGCCCGGATGCGGCGCTCGATGTGCTCGTCGCCCGGGAACCAGGGCTCGTTCTCGCGGGGGATCGAGTTGATGTAGGGAGTGGAGACCGTGGCGGGGAAACTGACCTGGGTCTCCTGGGCCCTGGCGAGCAGACGCGACAGCAGGTAGCGCGCACGGTTCCGCCCCTGCTTGTCGACGACCGCATCGAGGGACTCGAGCCATTCCTCCGTCTCACCCGGGTCGGTGTCAGGCAATTGGTGGTGGGAACCATCGAACAGCACGCCGTGATTCTCCCACGGGGACGGATGCCGGTGTGGACGGTCGTTTACACGGCCCCTGTTTTGGTGGACAATCGTCCGGTGCCGGTTCAACCCCCAGACGATTCGTTCGAGGTGGTCGTCTACACCGACGGCGCCTGCTCCGGGAATCCGGGGCCGGGCGGGTGGGCCTGGGCGACCGCCCCCGACGGTGCCATGAGCGACAGCGGCGGCGAGCCCCGCTCCACGAACCAGCGGATGGAGATCGTGGCGGCATGGAACGCCGTGCGTCACTTCCGGGACGACCCGCGGCGCCTCGTCATCGTTGCTGACTCCACGTACGTGGTGAAGTGCTTCACTGAGGGTTGGTGGCGCGGCTGGATCGCCCGAGGGTGGCGCAACTCGCAGCGCCAGGCCGTCGCCAACCAGGACCTGTGGCAGCCGTTCATCGAACTGGTGAACACGAGGGGCAACATCGAGTTCCGGTGGGTAAAGGGGCACAGCGGCGACCCGATGAACGATCTCGTGGACCGCTTGGCGGTCGCCCACACGCAGTCCTGAGGCGGTTCGCGGGGCCCGCTGCGCCGGGTTGGTCGGGATGGTGTCCCGTTGCGTAGCGTGTCAGGCATGGAACTCAAGGGAATCAGTGCAATCGTCACTGGTGGCGCATCCGGCATCGGTGCGGCATCGGTCCGTCTCCTCGCGAAGGGCGGTGCGAAGGTCGTCATCGCCGACCTGGAGAACCAGCGCGAGAAAGGCGAGGCTCTCGCCAAGGAGGTCGGCAACGCGGCGTTCTGCCCGGTCGACGTGACCAAGACCGAGGACATCGTCTCGGCCGTGGAGATGGCCAAGTCGATGGGCCCGCTCCGCGCGCTCGTCAACTCGGCCGGCATCGGCTGGGCACAGCGCACCGTCGGCAAGGACGGCTCGTACGACTCGGCCGCCAACCTCGATGCCTTCAAGCGGGTCATTGCGATCAACCTCGTCGGCACGTTCGACGCCATCCGCATCGCCGCGACCGCGATGAGCCAGACCGAGCCACTGGAGGACGGTGAGCGCGGTGCGGTCGTGAACATCGCCTCCGTCGCGGCGTTCGACGGCCAGATCGGCCAGAACGCGTACTCGGCCTCGATGGGCGGCGTCGTCGGCATGACCCTCCCGGTCGCGCGCGACCTCGCCGCGATCGGCGTCCGTGTGAACACCGTGGCACCCGGCCTGATCGACACCCCGATCTACGGCCAGGGCGAGGGCAGCGAGGCCTTCAAGGCGCAGCTGCAGAAGGGCGTGCTCTTCCCGCAGAAGCTCGGCAAGCCCGAGCAGCTGGCGTCGATGGTGCTCGAGTGCATCACGAACAGCTACATGAACGCCGAGACCATCAGGGTCGACGGCGGCATCCGCATGCCACCCAAGTGACGACCGAGCCGTGATCGTCCTCCACGACGACCCGTTCACGCCGTTCGACAGGCAACCGTCTCGCGAATCCCCGGGCCCCGGCCCGGGGATTCGTCGTTCGGCGGCGGTGCCCGCGGCGTACGTGCCGCACTCTTCCGAGGCAGCGCGCCTGCGCGTGGGCGCCAGGCCACTCGACCCGGCGCAGTGGGTCTCGCCGCGCGACGCCGATTGGGCCCCGACGATCGCGATGAAGCGGGCGCTCGTCGCCGAGCGACCGCACGAGGTCGTGGCGTGCCTGGACGGCGCGCAGGAGGCGTGCGACGAGGCGGCCGCGGGGGTGCTCGCGTCCGTGGGCGAGCCGCCCACCACGGAGACCGGCATCGACGCGCTCGTCGACGCAGCTCTGCGCGTTGCCGACGACCTGTGCCTGCTGCTGCCCGGGCCGCACGGTGCCCCGGTGCTCTCGGCCGCAGTGCTGTGCTCGCCCAACAGGTGGCGCCTGGCAGAGAAGCTCGGCGGCACGATGGCCGCGATACACGAGCCTGTCGCGCGTTACGACACGGACCTCGACTCCCCGGTGAACGCGATGCTCGTGCGGCTCTCTGCGGAGCGCCCCGTGTGGCGCGTGAACTGGGGACTGTCCAACCACCCCTCTCTGTTCCAGCCCGAGGTACCGCCCGTCACCCCGGCGATGGACATCGCCGGCATGTGGTTCCGGGTGGAGTGGCAGACGCTGCGCCGCCTGCCGGTGACGGGGGCGGTCCTGTTCACGATCCGCACCTTCACCGAGAGGCTCGCTGACTTCGCGACCCGAGGCCAGCCGGTCGTGCACGACTTCGCGGACCTGGTGGCGAAGATCCCCGAGAACGTGGCGGTGTACAAGAGCATCGCGCCGTACCGCGAGCGGGTGTTCGACTGGCTCAGCTCGCGCTGACGCTCAGGTCGTGTAGTCGGCGTTGATCCGCACGTAGCCGTCGGTGAGGTCGCACCCCCACACGGTGGCGGCCTCCGTTCCTGTGCCGAGCGTGACGTGGATGAGCACCTCGTCGCCGCGCATGTAGTCGCTGAGACGGGCGAGCCCGGCGTCGTCCACACGGGAGGGGTACACCTCCTGGGCGCCGAACCGGATGACGACCCTCTCCTGGTCGATGTCGTCGTACTGGCTGCACTTTCCGACGGCCATGGCCACGCGACCCCAGTTCGGGTCCGCACCGTGGACCGCCGTCTTCACGAGGGGCGAGTTCACGATCGCCTTCGCGACCGTCCTCGCCTGTGCCGCGTCGCGCGCACCGTCCACGGTGACCTCGATGAGTGTCTCGGCACCCTCGCCGTCGCGTGCGATCCGGCGGGTGAGGTCGAGCAGCACGGAATGCAGGGCGCGCCCGAACGCGCCGGCATCGACTGGGCCCGCCGCACCGCTCGCGAGCACCACTGCGGTGTCGCTCGTGCTCGTGTCGGTGTCCACCGAGACGCAGTTGAGCGTGGTCGAAATGGCGCGGCGGAACTGCGCATCCAGTTCGTCCGCGGCCACGGCGGCATCGGTGAAAACGAGGGCGATCATCGTGGCCATGTCCGGTTCGATCATGCCGACACCCTTCGCCACGCCCACCACGCGCGCACCGGAGCCGTCAATGCCGCACTCGCTGACCTTGTGCACGGTGTCCGTGGTCATGATCCCGCGCGCCACGTCCTCGGCATCGGTGCCGGGCAAGTGGCCGGGCAGAGCAGCGATTCCCGCACGGATCCGGTCCATCGGGTACTGGCGGCCGATGACGCCGGTCGAGGCCAGGAGCACCTCACGGGCATCCAGGCCGAGTCTGGCAGCGACACCGGCGGTCACCTCGCGTGCGTTCGCCATTCCCTCCTCGCCGGTGGCCACGTTCGCATTCTTCGACACGACGACAACGGCGCGGTTCGTGCCGTCCAGGTGCTCACGCGAGAGGAGCACGGACGGCCCGGCGAACCTGCTCTGCGTGAACACTGCCGCCGCCACCGTGCCGGGGCCGCCGAGAACGACGGTGAAGTCCTTCGACGCGTCCTTCACACCCACGTTTGTCACGTGCGCGGAGAATCCATTCGGCAGGCGTACGGTCACGGGGACAGTCTGTCACCCCGCCGGTGCCGGCATTCGCTTACGCTCTCCCCGTGCGCACGATCATCACGGACGGCCTCCTCGTGCGGGCGACGGGACGGTCAGAGTCCGACGTGGTCTGCGAGAACGGCCGCGTCACCTCTGTCGTGCCGCGCGGGACGGTGCAGGCAGGACCCGGTGACACCGTGGTCGACGCCGCCGGTTGCTACGTGGTGCCGGGGGCAGTGGACGCGCACGTGCACATGCAACTGGACACGGGGACCACGGTCTCCTCCGACACGTTCGAGTCGGGGACAATCGCCGCCGCGTTCGGCGGGACCACCACGATCGTGGACTTCGCGGAGCAGCGTGCGGGCGGGAACGTGCTCGAGTCCTTCGAGAAGCGTGCTGCGGAGGCCGCCGACCAGTGCGTCGTCGACTGGGGTCTTCACCAGGTGCTCGGCGGAGTGACGCCGCAGGCCCTGCTGGATGCGCGATCCCTCGTCGCACGAGAGGGAGTGTCCTCCATCAAGCTCTTCATGGCCTACCCCGGGCGGCTCTACAGCGACGACGGCCAGATCCTGCGCGCGCTGCAGATGTGCGCGGACAGCGGGATGATGGCGATGGTGCATGCCGAGAACGGCCTCGCCATCGACGTTCTCGTGGAGCAGGCCGTGGCGGCCGGGAACATCACGCCCGACTTCCACTCGCGCACCCGCCCGCCCGAGCTGGAGGCGGAGGCCGTGCACCGTGCAGCCGTGCTCTCGCGCGTGGCGGGCAACGCACCGCTCTACATCGTGCACCTGTCCAGCAGCGACGCGATGCGCGAGGTGGTGGAGGCCAGGTCGCGAGGCACGAACATCTTCGCCGAGACCTGCCCGCAGTACCTCCACCTGTCGCTCGAGGACCATCTGGGCAGGGGCTGGCCGGACGGTGCCGCGTACATCTGCTCCACGCCGCTGCGGTCGAGGCACGAGCACCACCAGCGCGACCTGTGGAGCGGACTGCGCGACGACACCCTCGCCGTCGTGAGCACGGACCACTGCCCGTTCTGCCTGCGCGAGCAGAAACTGATGAACGGAGAGTCGTTCGACGTCGTCCCGAACGGCATCGGCGGGGTCGAGCACCGGGTCGACCTCATCCACCAGGGGGTCGTGGCGGGGGAGCTCACGCTCGAGCGCTGGGTCGAGGTGTGCGCCACCGCGCCCGCGCGGCTGTTCGGCCTGTCCGCCAAGGGTGACATCGCCCCCGGGATGGACGCGGACGTGGTCGTCTACGACCCGGAACGGGTCACGACGATCTCGGCGGCTTCGCATCACATGAACCTGGACCACTCCGCGTACGAGGGGTTCGAGCTCCGCGGGGCGGTGCGCACCGTCGTCTCGCGCGGCGAGGTGATCGTGGACGGCGGTGAGTTCACCGGCAGGCGCGGCCGCGGCCGCTATGTGCGCCGCGACGTGTCGCCACAGGTGCGCTGACGCTCAGCCCTCGCGGCGCAGAGACTCGAAGATCTGGCCCAGCTGGCGGATCTGTCTCTCGTCGAGGCGGTCGATGAGGTGCCGGCGCACGCTCGCCACGTGGTGCGGGGCCGCAGCCACGATCCTGTCACGGCCCTTCGGCGTGAGCACAGCCATCATCACGCGGCGGTCGGCGTCATTGCGCTCGCGCGACACCATGCCCTTGCGCACCAGCCCGTCGAGCCTGCGCGTGAGGCCGGACGGGGAGAGGTTCAGTGAGTCCGCCAGGTCGCACATGCGGAGTCGCCCGTCATCGGCCTCGCTGAGGTAGACGAGCACCTGGTAGTCGCCGGAGGTGAGACCCTGGGAGTTCAGATCCGCCTCGAGCTTGATGTTCAACTGACCCGTCACCTCGATGAAGCCACGCCACGCGCGCATCTCGTCATCGTCCAGCCAGCGGGTGCGCGCCATCAGTTGACGCTCCCTGCGTGGCGGTTCGACGGCATCACGGGTTCATTCTCGCCGACTCGATGACCGCCTCGGCGCAACGGCGCCCGGAGTACATCGCGCCCTGGATCGACCCCGTGTCGCGGTGGTCGCCGCACACGAAGAGCCCTTCGCCGAGCGACACCCGCTGCTTCGGGGAGAACGGGGGAGCCTGGTCGGGCTGGCCGTGCGGGATGCGGTACGTGCGCAGGTGGCGCCAGTTGTCGACCTGTGGGCCCCACCAGCTGCGCAGCTGGCGCCTGGCGGCGGACTCGAGGTCGCCGTCCACCGTGCCGGGCATCGCGGCCGCAACCAGGTGCCGTCCAGGCGGCGCGTAAGACGGCGACACGTGCGACATGACGGCGACGTTGTACACAGGCCCGTTGCCGTGGCCGTCCAGGATCACGTATGCACCCTCCACCGGCGCGACATCAGCGGCGAAGTAGACGCACCCCGCCGCGCGCGATCCGACCTCCGGCATGCCGAGGAGTCGAGATGCCACCGGGCCCTCCGTTGCGACCACGATGCTGCGCGCCTCGATGCTGCGCCCCCCGGCGACGTCCACGCGGCCCGGCCGCACGGCGGTGACCGCCGTGTCGAGGTGCACGCTCGAGGTGCGCAACCTGGAGGCCAACTGTGTCGCGATCCCGCCCATGCCGTGCGCCGGGACCGCCGAGTCGCCGTCGGCGAGCGTGCGGAAGATGACGTCGAACATCCTCCGCGAGGTGCCGAGTGAGGGGTCCAACTGGATGCCACCGACGAGCGGGCGGAAGAAGCGCTCGATCATGGCGGAGGAGAAACCCATCCCGCGCAGCGCGGCCATGGTGGGGATGTCGTCGCCGCGGAGCAACTGCCTCGGGTCGCTGCGCAGCAACCGTGCCCGCAGAAGTGCGATGCGCGCCTTGTCCTGGACGGTGCCGATGGACGCGGTGGCGGTGGACCAGATCGTGCGGGGGCGCCGGAACGGGTCGCCCACGACGGTTCCCTTGCCCCGGCGCCACACGAGTGCACCGGGCTCGAAGGTGCGAAGGTCGAGGGCGGCAAGATCGAGATGACGGTGGAGTTCGGGGTAGCCCGTGAGGAGAACCTGGAACCCGCGGTCGAGGACGAAACCGTCCACGGAGTCGCTGCGCACGCGCCCCCCGACACCGTCGCTTGCCTCGAGCACCGTGCACGGGATCCCGTTCGACTCCAGGACGCGCGCGGCGACCAGCCCGGCGAGCCCCGCGCCGACGATCACGACGTCAGCGGAGTCCGGGAGCGAAGAGGTCTCTGTCACCTGTCGAGAATGCCACGCAGCGCCTGCTCCAGCGAAGAATGGCGGAACACGTAGCCGTCACGCTGGAGCGCCCCCGGGACCACGCGCTGGCCCGTGAAGAGGAGAGCATCGGCCAGTTCCCTGCCGAGCAGGAGGGCCGGCCCGAAGGAGGGGATCGGCAGGAGGGCAGGGCGCCGCAGCACCCTGGCGAGCGTGCGCGTGAAGTCCGAGTTCATGACGGGCTCCGGCGCGGTGAGGTTCACGGGGCCCGACAGCGCGGACCCGAGGAGGTGCACGATCGCCCCGACCTCGTCGTCGATCGAGATCCAGCTCTGCCACTGGCCGCCGTTGCCGAACTTTCCCCCGAGCCCGACCGCGAAGAGGGGGAGCTGCTTCTTCAGCGCACCGCCTGCGCGGGAGAGCACGATGCCGGTGCGCAGGTGCACGGTCCGCACGCCCGCGCTCTCGGCTGCACGCGTGGCGGACTCCCACTGCTCGCACACATCGGCGAGGAAACCCTCCCCGTGGGCGGATGTCTCGTCGAGGACCTCGCCGTCACGCGGCCCGTAGATGCCGATGGCCGAACCGGAGAGGAAGACCGTCGGCTTCACTGCGGCGTCCGCGATGGCGCCCGCGAGGAGGGAGGTGCTTTTCGTGCGGCTCTCCAGGATCTCGCGCTTGTAGTCATCCGTCCAGCGCTTGTCACCGATGCCGGCGCCGGCCAGGTGGATGACCGCATCGATGCCGTCGAGGAACCCGGGTGCGAGCGAGCCAACTGCAGGGTCCCACCTGCGTTCGCTGCCGCCGCGTGGTTCGCGCCGGACCGCACGGACCACAGTGTGGCCGAGTTTCTCCAGATGGGGTACGAGGGCCGAGCCGATGAGCCCGGAGGCCCCGGTGACGAGAATGTTCATGTGAATCACAACCTCCCGCGCAGCGGTTCTGTTCCTCGCCGCGGGCGTAGCCTTCCGTGACGTGAGCACCCGCAGACTGATCCTCACCGCCCTCCTGTGCGGAATCGCCATCGTGGTGGCCGGCGGAGCGAAACTCCTGCAGGTGGCGAACGAGGACGCAGAGGTGATCGTTCTCTCCCTCGGTGCCGCATCCACCCTCGGGGACATGACCGTCACGGTGGACGCGATCGCGCAGACGGGAGCAGGGACAGATGTCACCGTCACGATGGGCGGTGTGGAGGGTGCAGATGCCATCGAGGGCTGGAGGATGCTTGCGGGCGGCAAGGTGGTGGCACCCCTGGCAGATGCCGCGGGCGAATCGACAGTCCCGCCCCGGTGCACGGTCACGCGCACCGCTGGTGGCAGGCCGTGCGTGGTGCGGTTCCCCGTCAGCGAGGGCACCGTGACCATCGCATACCTCCGCGCGGGTGCCCAATCCCAGTGGTCAACTGCCCCCTAACGGCTACCGTTGGGGTCGCTTCACGCGACTAAAACGCCCCAACCTGCTGAGGAGACCCCGCGATGGCTGACCAGTTCGACCTTGTGATCGTCGGCGGCGGTCCCGGTGGCTACGCGGCCGCCTTCTACGGGGCATCCGCCGGCCTCTCGGTCGCACTCGTCGAGAAGGACGTCATCGGTGGCACCTGCCTGAACCGCGGGTGCATCCCTGCGAAGGCATTCCTCGAGACCGCCGCGGCGCGGCGCCACGCAGAACACGCGAACGAGTTCGGCATCGCCACGGTCGTCGGGGACATCAATTTTGCGGTTGCCCAGGCACGCAAGCAGAAGATCGTGGACGGCCTGGTGAAAGGCCTCACGGGCCTCACCAAGTCGAAGAAGGTCACCTACCTGCTCGGCACCGGTTCGCTCAACACCGACAACTCGGTCACGGTCACGGCCGCCGACGGTGCCGTCAGCCGGATCAGCGGGCGCAACATCATTCTCGCCGCGGGGTCGGTGCCGCGGGTCATCCCCGGCTTCGAGCCGGGTGGCCCGGTGATGACATCCGACGAGGTGCTCATGCTCGAGCACATCCCGGCCCGCATCGCAGTCATCGGCGGCGGCGCGATCGGGTGCGAGTTCGCCTCCACTTTCGCCGACCTCGGCGCCCAGGTCACGATCCTCGAGGGACTGCCGAAGATCCTCCCCGGACTCGACGCGGATCTCGCGACCGTGGTGGTGCGCTCATTCCAGAAGAAGAAGATCGACATCAAGACCGGTGTGGGTGTGAAGAGCCACACGCCCACCGGCAGCGGGTCCACCGTGGTGCAGTTCGGTGACGGCGAGTCGATAGAGGTAGACGCGGTCATCGTGTCGATCGGGCGCCGCCCGTTCGCGGACCAACTGGGTCTCGCCTCCACGGGCGTGAAGGTGTCAGACCGTGGTTTCGTCGAGGTCGACGAGTGGTGTCTCACCTCGGCCGCCAACGTGTGGGCCATCGGGGACCTCATCAACACGCCCCAGCTCGCGCACGTCGCGTACGCGGAGGCGATTCTTGTGGTCAAGCAGGTGCTCGGCGAGAAGACCGTCCCGGTCGACTACGACCGCGTGCCCTGGGCGATCTACTGCCAGCCCGAGGTCGCCTGGGCCGGGCCGGGCGAGGAGGCCGCGAGGGCGGCGGGCCACGATGTCGTCGTGTCGAAGCACCAGTTCCGCGCCAACTCCCGTGCCCAGATCCTGGGCGAGACCGACGGTCTCGTGAAGATCATCGCCAAGAAGAACCCGGACGGCAGCGCCGGCCAGGTTCTCGGCGTGCACATGGTCGGACCGTGGGTCACCGAGCAACTCTCCGGCGGCTACCTGGCCGTCAACTGGGAGGCGACGGTGGACGAAATCGCGCACTTCATCCAGCCCCACCCCAGCCTCTCCGAGCTGTTCGGCGAGACGGTTATGGCCCTGACCGGCCGCAGCATCAACTCCTAGACGCACGACCCAGAGACAGAACGAGAAGGAACGAACGACAGATGGCAGAAGTAACGCTCCCGCAGCTCGGTGAGACCGTCACCGAGGGGACGATCACCCGCTGGTTCAAGAAGGTGGGCGACACGGTTGCCGCCGACGAGCCGTTGTTCGAGGTGTCCACCGACACGGTCGACACCGAGGTCCCCTCGCCGGTCGCCGGAGTGCTCGTGGAGATCCGCGTGCAGGAAGGTGACACGGTTCCCGTCGGGGCCGTCATCGGGGTCGTCGGCGATGCAGGGGCTGCCCCTGCCGCGGCGCCGGCACCTGTCGCCGCATCTGCTCCCGCGCCGGCGCCCGAACCGGCACCCGCGCCCACCGCTCCTCCTGCCGCGGCGCCGGCACCCGCTCCCGCGGCACCCGCCCCTGTCGCTCCGGCTCCCGTGCCCGCGGCGGCGCAGCACGGCAGCCTCGGCTCCGACATCGTGCTGTCACCGGTCGTGCGCCGCCTCATCAACGAGAACGGCCTGGACGTGCGCGCCATCACTGGCACCGGGCCCGGTGGGCGCATCACGCGCGATGACGTGCTCTCTGTCATCGAAAAGGGCGGCGCGCGCGCCGTGCCCCCGGCCGCGCCACCCGTGCCGGCTGCCGCGTCGTCCGGCAGGCCGGCCCCCGCAACACCGCGGCCTGCCGTCACCGCGGGTGCCCGCGACGAGATCGTGGCATTGTCGCGCATCCGCCAGGCGACCGGTTCGCACATGATCATGAGCCAGGGCGTGAGCCCGCACGCATTCAGCGTGGTGGAGGTCGACTACTCGAACGTGGACGCGACACGGGGCAGGGTGAAGGACGAGTTCAGGGCGAGCGAGGGGTTCGGGCTCTCGTACCTGCCGTTCATCGCGCGCGCCGTCGTCGATGCGCTCGTGGACTTCCCGCACCTGAATGCCTCGGTGGGTGATGACCAACTGGTCGTGCACCGGTACGTGGACCTCGGCATCGCCGTCGACCTCGAGTACAACGGCCTGCTCGTGCCGGTCGTGCGCGATGCCGAGACAAAGAGGCTGCGCGCGATCGCACGCGAGATCAACGATCTCGCCACCCGTGCACGCAGCCGCCGTCTCTCGCCCGACGAGATCCAGGGCGGTACGTTCACGCTCTCGAACAACGGCTCCGCAGGTTCTGTTCTCACGATGCCGATCATCAACCAGCCCCAGGTCGGGATCCTCTCCACCGACGCAATCGTGAAGAAGCCCGTCGTCATCGACGTGCCCGGGGGCGGCGAATCAATCGCCATCCACCCGGTGGGCAACCTCGCGATGGCGTGGGACCACCGCGCGTTCGACGGTGCCTACGCGGCCGGTTTCCTTGTCCGCACCAAGGAGATCCTCGAGACCCGCGACTGGTCGAGCGAGGTCTAGGAAGACTGGGGCACCGGAAGTGACTCGGCCCGCACTGCAGGTCCGCTGGCTCGGTCGCGTGCCGTACCGCGAGGCGCTCGCGGTGCAGGAGGCCGTCTTCGCCGCCGGCAGGGGGAACCACCTGCTCCTCATGGAGCACCCGCACGTGTTCACCCACGGCCCCTCCGCTGACCTCGCGAACAACCTGAGGTGCGACCCGGCCGCTGTCGGGGCCGACTTCGTGGCGGTCAACCGCGGCGGTGACATCACCTACCACGGCCCCGGCCCGCTGGTCGGCTACCCGCTTCTCGTGCTGGAGGGACGCAACGGCGCCGATGGGCCCGCTGAGTCGTCCGCGTACGTGCACCTTCTCGAGCAGGTGATCATCGACACCCTGTCTGATGTCGGCGTGCCCGGCGCATCGCGCCTGGACGGCTACCCCGGCGTGTGGCTGGGCGTCGCCGAGGGCCGGCCGCGCAAGATCTGTGCCGTCGGTGTGCGCATCGGGCGTCGTCGCACGATGCACGGCTTCGCACTGAACGTGACCACCGACCTGTCGTACATGCGTGACCACATCGTGCCGTGCGGCATCCCCGAGCACCCCGTGACCTCCCTCGCCGAGGAGGGGGTTGACGCCGACATGCAACAGGTTGCTGCCGCGGTCTCGCTGCGTGCGGCCGCCACCTGGACGGGCGGCATGCTCGAGCGCCACGACGTGGCGTGGCGCGAGACCCCGGATGACCTCTCGCTCTTCTCGCGTGGCGAGGGTCCCGGCAAGCCGGTGCGCCTGATGAGCAGGCTCGCCCGTGCCGGCGTGGAGGACGCAATCGACATCAGCGAGCGCAAGCCCGACTGGATCCGCCCGCACGTCTCCATGGGCGACAACGTCATGTCGCTGAAGCGCACGCTGCGTGACCTCTCGCTCGTGACGGTGTGCGAGGAGGCAGGCTGCCCGAACCTGTCGGAGTGCTGGGACTCGGGCACGGCCACGTTCATGGTGCTCGGCGAGCGCTGCACGAGGGCCTGCGGCTTCTGTCTGGTCGACACCCGCAAGCCCGGGCCCCCCGATGACGACGAGCCCTCCAGGGTCGCTGATGCCGTGCGCCGGATGGGGCTGTCCTATGCGGTGCTCACGATGGTGGCGCGTGACGACCTGGCGGACGAGGGCATGGGCCACGTGGCGAGGTGCATCGAGGCGATCCGCGCGGTCGACCCGTCGATCCGTATCGAGACGCTCATCTCGGACGCACGCGGCACCGACTCACTGGAGATCCTCTTCGCTGCCGCGCCGGACGTGATGAATCACAACGTCGAGACCGTGCCGCGCCTGCAGCGTGCGGTGCGGCCGAGCGCCGGTTACGCGCGCAGCCTCTCTGTGCTCGCACGCTCCAGGGCGCGCGGGCTCGTCACGAAGTCGGGTCTCATCGTGGGGATGGGGGAGACGGACGGGGAGGTGCGCGCCACGCTCCTCGACCTCGCCGCCATCGGTGTCGACATCGTGACGATCGGCCAGTACCTGCGGCCCACCACCCACCACCTGCCCGTCGCGCGCTGGGTGGAGCCCCCGGTGTTCGACCTCTTCAAGGAGTGGGGCGAGTCGTTCGGCATCGGCCACGTGGAGTCCAGCCCGCTCACCCGCAGCAGTTACCACGCCAGGGAGGCGGCTTCGGCCGCCGTACCTGTCACAATCGGAGTCCGATGAGTCGCATTGCCCCCGCCCACGTCTACGCATCGCGGATCGACCGCGTGCGCGCCGAGATGAAGGCCACCGGTGTCGACGCGCTCATCCTCTCCGTCGGCCACGACCTGCCGTACCTCACCGGCTACCACGCGATGCCTCTCGAGCGCCTCACGTTGCTCATCGTGCCGCGCGAGGGGATGCCGATGCTCGTGATCCCCCGGCTGGAGGCTCCGCGCGTGGTGCCGGTGCCCGGCGTGTTCGAGACCGTGCCGTGGGACGAGACCGACGACCCGGTGGCGCTCGCGCACGGTCTGCTCGGCGGGGCATCCTGTGTTGCCGTCGGTGACCAGATGTGGTCGCGGTTCCTGGTGGACCTCATCTCGCACCGTCCCTCGACACGATGGGCGAGGTCGGTGACCGTCACGGCGCCGCTGCGCACCCGCAAGGACCAAGCCGAGATCGACGCGCTCACCGCCGCGGCCGCCGCCGCGGACAGGGTGGCCGCGCAGCTCCACGCAGGGCAGATCCCGCTCGTGGGCCGCACGGAGGCACAGGTGTCGGCCGACATCTCTGCCCGCCTCATCGCCGAGGGCCACGACAAGGTGAACTTCGCCATCGTGGCCGCGGGAGAGAACGCAGCCAGTCCGCACCATCACCCCGGTGACCGGGTCATCAAGCGGGGCGAAATCGTGCTGTGCGACTTCGGCGGCACCATGAACGGGTACTGCAGCGACATCACGAGGTGCGTGCACACCGGAGAGATACCCGAGGACATCGCGCGGGCGTACGAGGTGCTGAAGCGCGCCCAGGCAGCGGGGGTCGCCGCCGGTCGCGTCGGCCTGCCGTGCGAGGAGGTCGACGCCGTCACGCGCGAGGTCATCGCCGACGCGGGCTACGGGCAGTGGTTCGTGCACCGGACCGGCCACGGCATCGGCATGGAGGAGCACGAGGACCCCTACATGGTCTCCGGGAACACCGAACCCATCGCCGCCGGCCACGCGTACAGCGTGGAGCCCGGCATCTACGTGGCGGGCACGTGGGGGATGCGCCTCGAGGACCTCGTGGTGGCGACCGATTCCGGTCCGCGGGCGCTGAACCACGCGGACCACGACCTCATCGTCGTCGATTGCTGAGGCCCCTGCCCCGCAGGAATAGGGTTGGGCAATCAACGGGAGGGGACACCATGTCACTTGATCTTGCAATCACAGGCGGGACGGTCATCGACGGAACGGGGGCAAAGCCCGTGCGTGCGGATGTGGGAGTGAAGGACGGCCGCATCGTCGCGGTCGGCGAGCTCGACGGCGCGGCAACGCAGACGATCGATGCCACAGACCTCGTGGTCTCGCCCGGCTTCGTGGACCTCCACACGCACTACGATGCGCAGGCCTTCTGGGACTCCACGCTGAGCCCGTCCCCGATGCACGGCGTCACCACGGTGTTCGGGGGCAACTGCGGGTTCACCATCGCGCCGCTCACGCCGCAGGACGGAGACTATTTGATGCGGATGCTCGCGCGCGTCGAGGGCATGCCGCTCGAGTCTCTGCAACAAGGCGTGCCCTGGAACTGGACGAGCACGGCTGAGTACCTCGATGCTCTCGACGGCACTCTCATGCCGAACGCCGGGTTCTCCGTGGGCCACAGCGCACTGCGGCGGGTCGTGATGCACGACGATGCGAACAAGCGCGAGGCAACGCAGGAGGAGATCGACGCGATGGTCGCCCTGCTGCGCGCCGGCCTGAAGGCGGGGGCCCTCGGGTTCTCCTCCACGTGGTCGCCGAGCCACAACGACCACACCGGCGTCCCCGTGCCGTCGCGCCACTCGTCGCGGGCGGAACTGATGGCGCTGTGTGCGGAGGTGCGCAACCACCCGGGCACCGTCCTCGAGTTCATCCCCGCGGTCGGCCAGTTCGACCGGGAGACTTTCGAGCTGATGGGCGACATGAGCGCAGCGGCCGACCGCCCGCTCAACTGGAACCTCCTGCAGGTCTACGCCCAGAACTGGGAACTCGTGCAGCACCAGTTGGCCGGCTTCGACATCGCAGCATCACGCGGCGGTCACGTGCTCGCGCTCACCCTCCCGGACACGTTCCGTCTCCGTCTCAACTTCCGCAGCGGTTTCATCCTCGACATCCTGGACGGGTGGGACACGCTCATGGCGCTCCCGCCGGATGAGAAGCTGGCGATGCTGCGAGACCCCGCCGGCCGTGCGCGCATGAACGAGCTCGCCCAGGCCACCGTGGGCCCCACGAAGTCCATCGGGAACTGGGGCAACTACCAGCTCCTGCAGACGTTCTCGGCCAAGTGGAAGCCCCATGAGGGGCGGATCATCGGTGAGATCGCCGCAGAGATGGGCGTGCCCGCATGGGACCTGCTGTGCGACATCGTCATCGATGACAACCTGAACACCGTCCTCGCGAACCAGGACAACGGCCAGACGAGGGAGACGTGGGAGAAGCGCGTGCAGGTGTGGCGCGACCACCGCGCGATCGTGGGGGCGAGCGACGCGGGGGCACACCTCGACATGATCGACAGTTACGCGTTCTGCACGAGCATGCTGCAGAGGGCGGTCCGCGAGCACGGCTTGATGCCCCTCGAGGAGGCTGTGTACCACCTCACCGACCGCCCGGCGCGGTACTACGGGCTGAAGAACCGCGGGCGCCTGGCAACCGGTTGGGCCGCTGACATCTGCGTGTTCGATCCGCAGCGGATCGGGCCCGGCCCCGCCGAGATGCGTTTCGACCTCCCCGGGGGTGCGGGTCGCGTGTACAGCGAGTCGATCGGTGTCGAGCATGTCGTCGTGAACGGCGTGGAATCCGTCCGTGACAACGTGGCCCTCGATGCACGGGCAGGCACATTGCTGCGCTCCGGTCGTGACACGGAGACGGTGACAGCCGGGTGATCAAACTCGATGCGGCCACGGTGCTGCTCCAGTGGAGCACCGGTGGCCTCTTCTTTCTCTGGTTCACCACGCGCCGCCACGAGATCGGCCGTGGGTACGGCTGGTTGATCCGCATCACCTATCTGGTCATCGCGGCCGGTGCGGTCGCCGCGGGGATCGCAACCGACGTGCTGGCGGTGCGCGAAGTGTCTGCGGCCGCTGTCGCCCTCGTTTCGCTCGCCACGGTCATGCGCAGGAATGTGCGCCTCGACATCGTGGCGCCGGCCATCGGACTGGTGGGCGTGGTGGCAGGTGCACTTGATGCGGCCGGCGGGGCGGGTGACACAGCGGTGTCGCTCCTTCGTGCGGTCATCGGCACGTTCTTTCTCGGTGCGGTGAGCGATGCGATGCTGCTCGGTCACTGGTACCTCGTGCAGCCGGGACTCCCGCGGAGGATCCTGAACGAACTGGTCGTGACGGTGCGGTGGCTCCTGCCGTTCCAGGTGGCCGCGATGCTGCTGCCCACCGGCATGTTCAGCGTGTTCGGCGGATCGGTGAACGACGGCTGGGGCGGGATGCTCGGGTGGTTCTGGCTGGCGTGCGCGGTGACCACGGCCGTCCTCATCGAGGTCACGGTCAAGGCACTGAAGGAGCCCAGCTACTCCGCGGTGATGGCCGCCACCGGCCTCATGTACCTGGCCATCCTCACCGCCTTCGGCACTGACCTTGTGGCCCGCGCGGTGCTCGCCTAGGCCGCTTCCTACATCTTCGAGTAGTCGACGGTGAACCAGCGTTCCGGCACCATCGACACGCGCACCGACTCGCCGTCAGCCTCTCCGCCGTCACCCTCCACGTAGCGGTCCCCGCCCTTCGTGCCGAGATAGCGGTGGGCCATGGGCCGGCTGTGCAGTTCCTTGTCGGCCGGCGAGATCGTGGCCGCCCCCTCGACCGACACGTACCTGTAGGGGAGCGACTCGGACTGGGCGCACAGGCTGAACCGCATCGCCCGGCGGACCAGGCGACCCTTCACCGAGTCGGGGGAGGTCAGGAACCACAGTTCGCCGCCCGGCTCGTAGGCGTACCAGATCGGCACGGTGAGCGGCGGTCCGTCGATTCGTTCGATCCCGAGGATCCCCACGTGGAGGCCGGCAAGGAACTGTTCCCTCTCCGCCGTTGTCATCGCAAGTGTGCCCATGGTTCTCCCCTCCTCCGGAGTGGGTCCCTGGCGGACCGACCCGTCCCGACGCAGAGTAGTCCGCTGTCCGGTCGGCCGGACTGGCTCACCGGTGCCTAGCGTGTCGGCATGGAGTTCTTCGAACGCACCGTCTACTCGCCCGAGCACGAGCAATTCCGCTCGGCCTTCCGCTCATGGCTGGACAAGGAAATCGCACCGAACCACGACCAGTGGGAGCGGGACGGCATCACCCCGCGCGACATCTGGCTGCAGGCGGGTCGACACGGGTTCCTCGGCTACAACGTGCCCGAGGAGTTCGGCGGCGGCGGCGTGGACGACTTCCACTTCGGTGCCGTCATGCAGGAGGAGGTCAGCGACTCCGGGTGCATCGGGTCGGCGAACGGGTTCACACTGCACAACGACATCGTGCTGCCGTACTACCTGTCCCTCGCGAACGACGAGCAGAAGAGGCGCTGGCTGCCCGGGATGGTGCGCGGCGAACTCGTCGGTGCGCTCGCAATCACGGAGCCGAACACGGGGAGCGACGTTGCCGGGGTGCGGTCGTCCGCGGTGCGCCACGGTGACACGTGGGTGCTGAACGGGGCCAAGACGTTCATCACGAACGGCATCAACTCTGACCTCATCATCACCACCGTGCGCACGGACCCGGACGCCGGTCACCGTGGCTTCACGCTCCTCATTCTCGAGCGCGGGATGAAGGGTTTCGAGCGCGGCCGCAACCTCGACAAGCTGGGGATGCACGCCCAGGACACCGCGGAATTGTTCTTCAGCGACGTGGAGGTGCCCGCTGCGAATGTGCTCGGTGAGCCGGGCATGGGGTTCACGTACCTCATGCGCAACCTGGCCCAGGAGCGCCTCTCGATCGCCGTCGGTGCGGTGGCGGTGGCCGCCTCCTCGCTGCGGATGACGATCGACTACACGAACAACCGCAAGGCCTTCGGCCAGTCGATCTCGTCGTTCCAGAACTCGAAGTTCGTGCTCGCCGAGCTGCACACGGAGGTCCAGGTGGCGCAGGCCTACGTGGACCGGTGCATCGAGCTCCACTGCGAGGGCAAGCTCACCGCCGAGCAGGCGGCGGCCTCCAAGTTCCACACCACAGAGCTGCAGAACAAGGTGGTGGACAGGTGTCTCCAGCTTCACGGCGGCTACGGCTACATGAACGAGTACAAGATCGCCCGCGCCTGGGCCGACAGCAGGATCCAGACGATCTACGGCGGGACGTCCGAGATCATGAAAGAGATCGTCGGCCGCGCGCTGACGAAGTAGCCCGCAGTCCCGGCGGCAGCGCCGGGTGCGAACTAGAAGATCGCGCCGGAGGCCCGCAGTGCCGCGGCGTCGAGGCCCAGGTCGGCGACGATCTCGTCGCTGTGCTGACCCCGCGCGGGTGCAGGTGCAGGGTGCTGCGTGGGAGTGCCCCCGAACCGCGGTGCGTGGCGTGCCTCGCGGATCATCCCCGCCTGCGGGTGCTCGCGCACCACGAACGATCCGTTGTGCCCGACCTGGGGTTCCTCGTGGACGTCGTGCAGCGTGTTGATGCCGCTCGCCGGGACGTCGTGGACGATCGCGTTCGCGAGGAACTGCTCCACCGTGATCGCATCGGTGAGTTTCTTGATCTCGATCCGCAGGTCGGCGGTGTTGGCGGAGCGCGATGCCGCGTCGGCGAAGCGCGGGTCCTTCGCCAGCCCGGGGTTGCCGAGCGCGGCGCAATAGCCCTCGAACTCGGGCTGGGAGACGGCCGAGACGGTGACGAAGCCGTCCCTCAGCTCCAGCGCCGCGTAGTTGTCGCCGATGGTGGGCGTGCGCAGGACGTCGTCGTCGAGGAGTGCGGCGTCCATCGCCGAGTCGGGCCACATGAAGGCGATCGCAGAGTCGATCATGGCGACGTCGATGTTCTGGCCGCCGCTGCCGCGCTCGCGCGCGAAGAGTGCCGCGGTGACAGCCTGCGCGACCGTGTAGGAGGTGACCTTGTCGCAGACGAGCGTGCGGAATATCTGGGGCCGCCCCGTGACCTTGTCCGTCTGCACGGACGCGAGACCGGAGGCGGCCTGGATCACGTTGTCGTAGACGCGCTGCCCGCTGCGCGGGCCGTCCTGGCCGAACCCGCTGATCGAGACGTAGATGATGCGCTCGTTGAACTTCCTCACGTCCCCGTACCCGAACCCGAGTTTCTCGAGCGCACCGGGCCGGAAGTTCTGGATGAGGACGTCGGCGTCGGCGAGGAGACGATGCAGCACGTCACGGCCGTCGTCGGACTTCAGGTTGACGCCGATGGAGCGCTTGCCGCGGTTGTTCAGCGCGAAAATGCCGGTCTCGCCGCCCTTCTGGCTGCCGAGGAAACGCATCATGTCGCCGATCCCCGGTGACTCAACCTTGATGACGTCAGCCCCCTGGTCCGCGAGCATCATTGCCGCGAGCGGGCCCGAGATCATCACGGACATGTCGACGACTTTCACTCCCGTGAGCGGGCCGGCGTTCGTGCTCACAATGGTGCCCCCGGGGCCACGAGCGGCCACGGCCGTTCCCTCTCGAGGATGAGGGCGAGCTCCAGCAGCACCTGCTCGCTGAAGTGGCGCCCGATGATCTGGAGTCCCACGGGAAGGCCGTCCACCGTGCCCGCGGGCACGGAGATGCCGGGGTTGCCGTGCAGGTTGCAGGGGAAAGTGAGCAGGCCGTTGTTGCCGGCCCCGGCCTTGATCCCGCCGAACGTGTGGGGCAGTGGTCCCTCCGCCGTGAAGGCGATGTCCGGGTTCGACGCGGTGATGACGATGTCGACCTGCTCGAAGATGTCGTGCATGCGCACATTCAGTTCCGCACGGCGGGCCTCGATCTTGGCCCGCTCCGCCGCGCTGTAGCGCCCCTCCGTGAGGCGCAGCCCTGCCCGCATCTCCGGCGTGAGGTCGTCCTCGCACGCCGGCCACATGTCGCCGAGCAACGCGGCGATCTCGATCATCCCGCTGATCGACCATGCGGCGCCCATGCGCGGCAGTGCGGTGTCAACTCCGTCGACGCGGCGCAGCCCGGCGGACGCGACGAGATGATCGGCCGCCTCGAGCAGCACGTTCCACATCGCGGGGGAGACGACGGCGCCGCCCCAGTCCCCCACGATCGCCGCACGCAGGCCGTGCACGGGCACGGTGCCGAGCCCCGCCTCCCAGCCCTCGACCCTCGGCAGGCTGAGCGGGTCTGCGGAGTGGTGTCCGTTGCAGACGTCGAACCAGCGCGCCGTGTCGCGCACGCTGCGGGTGAGGCCACCGGTGGTGACGGTGAGGTTGCCGTACTCCACGTGCGGCCCGCGCGGGATGCGGCCGAAGGTCGATTTCAGGCCGACGAGACCGTTGAAACCGGCGGGGATACGGATCGACCCGCCGCCGTCACCGCCAGTGCCGAGAGTGAAAAGACCGCCGGCAACGGCGGCACCGGTGCCGCCGGACGAACCGCCCGGTGTGTGCGCCGTGTTCCACGGGTTGCGGGTCACGCCGTTCAGCACGGTGCGCGTGATGTTGACGCCGCCGAACTCGCTGGAGGTGGTGAGACCGAAGTGATTCGCCCCCGCTCCCTCGACGAGGCGCTCCACCATCGTCGACGTCCAGCCCGACACACGGTCCGCGAGAGGGACAGACGCCTCTGTGGCCGGCCAGCCCTGCACATGATCCAGTTCCTTCACGCCGAGCGGCACGCCACCGAACGGTTTCGACACGTCGGCGGACGCCGCACGAGCGAGCGCACCTTCCTCGTCCACGAACGACACTGCGTTCAGGTTGCTCGCGCTCACGGCAGCGAGCGTCGCCTTCATCTCCTCGATCGGTGACCGCCTGCCCGCGCGGAACTCGTCCACGAGAGAACATGCGTCACCCAGCCACGGTGCATCCCCCATGGGCGCAAGTTAGCCCACCGACCCTGTTCCCGGTCCGCCCGGGAAGGACCCCCGGAACTAGCGTGGAGATGTCATGGACAGCCGCACCTTCCTGGGACTCGAGCAGACCCACAACCCCTACAGGTGGCACCTGCCCATCGAGCGCAAGCTCTGCACCGGGGGGAACTTCCTCTACGGCGGCGCGGGTCTCGGGGCCGCCATCTCGGCTCTCGAGGGCACCACGGGCCGCAAGCTGGTGTGGTCCACTGCGCAGTACCTCAGTTACGCACGGCCCGGCGAGGTCATGGACATCGACGTGATCGTGCCGGTGGAGGGCAACGCCGTCACCCAGGCGCGTGTGGTGGCGCACGTGGGCGAGCGCGAGATCCTCGTCGTGAACGCAGCCCTCGGCGACAGGGACTTTCCGCACTCCGGCCAGTGGGAGACGGCGCCGCCGGCACCGCCGCCGGACGAGTGCCCCGAGTACGCCCACCGCTGGACGACCGGGGAGTCGATCCATGACTTCATGCTGGAGCGGATGGTCAGCGTGCGCTCGGAGGGCGAACTGGACGGCGCGCAGAACGACGGTCACACAGTGATGTGGGCTCGCCTGCCGTCCATCATCGACGGTGTGGACGCGGCGGCGCTCGGCGTTCTCGGGGACTTCGTGCCCCGCGGCATCGGCCAGGCCCTCGGGATCAGGGCGGGCGGGAACTCCCTCGACAACACCCTTCGCGTCATAAATCTCGTGCCGACGAACTGGGTGCTGATCGACATCAAGGCCCACGGCCTCGCCAGGGGCTTCGGCCACGGGCTCGTCCACATGTACGCCGAGGACGGCACCTTGATGGCCACGGCGAGCCAGAGCTGCATCGCGCGCATCCACAGGGACCGCGAGGAAGAACCCCGCGAGGGGGAGAGGGGAACACGATGAATGCATACGGGGCGAAGAGCCACGACGGGATGCCGGTGCGGCCGGGGATGACCGTGCCGTTGCCGGGGCACCTGCACGCCCAGCGCGACAAGCTCGTCGAACTGGCCGACATGGGCTACACCGACATCTGGTCGGCGGAAGCCGACGGCGCGGATGCGTTCACCCCGCTCGCGCTGGCTGCGGCGTGGGAGCCCCGCCTGCGTCTCGGCACCGCAATCGTGCCGGCGTACACGCGGAGCCCCGCCTGCTTCGCCCAGTCCGTCGCCACGCTCGCAGACGCAGCTCCGGGACGGTTTGCCATCGGCATCGGTTCCTCGAGCAACGTGATCGTCGAGCGGTGGAACGGGATCCCCTTCGAGGAGCCCTACAAGAAGGTCCGCGACGTGGTGCGCTTCCTGAACGACGCGCTCAGCGGCGAGAAGGTGGCCAAGTCCTACGACACGTTCACCGTCGACGGGTTCCGCCTCGGCATCAAGCCCGAGACGAAGCCGCAGATCCTCGTGGCCGCGCTGCGCGAGGGCATGTTGCGCCTTGCCGCGAGGGAGGCGGACGGCACGATCATCAACTGGCTGTCGCCCGAGGACGTGTCCCGCGTGGCCGCCGTGGTGAACGAGGCGTCCGGCGGCCAGCCGAAGGAGATCGTGGCGCGCATCTTCGTGTGCCCGTCGGAGAACACCGAGACGGTGCGGCAGGCGGCGCGGTTCGCGATCGCGGCCTACCTGAACGTGCCGGTCTATGCCGCGTTCCATGCCTGGCTCGGCCGCGGTGACGAACTGCGCGGCATGTGGGACAACTGGAAGGCAGGCGACCGCAAGGCCGCTCTCGCCGCCATCCCGGACTCCGTGGTGGACGCCCTCATCATCCACGGCTCCCCGGGGCACTGCCGCGAGCGGATCAAGGCCTACTTCGACAACGGCGTGACGACGTCCTCGCTCGCGATCATGCCGTTCGACCCCGAACTGAGGCACTGGGACGCCGTGCGCGCCCTCTCGCCGTCGGCCCACGCGTAACGGCACCGAGATGGCGGGCGGCGGGACAGGGGTGACGAGGGAGGGCTGGCGCCTCCTGCAGACCACGCTCCTGCTGCAGCGCCGACAGCTGCTCATCGGCGTGGCCGTGGGCCTCTCGTGGACGCTCGCGAAGGTCGCCGTGCCCCAACTCACCCGGCTCGCGATCGACAGGGGCATCAACGAGAGCGGGTCGCTGCCGTTCTGGACGGCGCTCATCCTCGCCGCCGCCGCGGTTGCCGGCACGTTCGCTGCCTGGCGGCGCTACATCGCGTTCCGCGAGAGCCGCGTCACGGAGTCCACGCTGCGCGAGCGCCTCTTTGCCCATATCCAGGGCCTGCACGTGGGCTTCCACGACCGCGCACAGACCGGCCAGCTGATGAGCAGGTCGTCGAGCGACCTGCAGCAGGTGCAGGGGTTCGTGGTCAACATCCCGATCTTCGCCTCGCAGGTCACGATGGTGCTCTTCGTGGTGATCATCCTGTTCCTCAGCGACCCGCTGCTCGCCGCGATCGCACTGTGCCCGCTGCCGTTCATCAACGTGTCGGCGCGCCGCTTCTCGAACCGCATCCATCCGGCGGTGATGGCCGTGCAGCAGGAGCAGGCCCAGCTCGCGAACGTGGTGGAGGAGTCGGTGTCCGGCATCCGCGTCATCAAGGGCTTCGGAGCGGAGGCCGTGCAGCAGTCGAAACTGGACAAGGAGGCCGCCGACATCCGCACGGAGTCGATGAAGGCCGCGCGAATCCGCAGCAGGTTCCTGCCCGCGATCGACCTGCTTCCGAACCTCGGTCTCGTGGCCGTGCTCGGCATCGGCGGCCACCGCGTCCTCTCCGGTGACATGAGCCTCGGCGGGCTGGTCGCCTTCAACACCTACCTGACGATGCTCATCTGGCCGATGCGCAACATCGGAATGACCGTGGCGATGGGCCAGCGTGCCGCCGCCGCGCTCATGCGCGTGAACGAGATCCTCTCCGAGGAACCCGAGATCGCCGATCCGCAGCGCCCGCAGAAGCTGCCCGCGGCCGGCCTCGCCCGGCCGGTCGGTGCGGTGGAGTTCTCGCGCGTGCGGTTCGGCTACGACCTCGGCCACACCGACATGCGCGTGCTGGAGGGGATGGACTGGACGATCGCCCCCGGAGAGTCCGTCGCCGTCGTCGGTGCGACGGGGTCGGGCAAGTCGACCATCGCGCGGCTCCTGCTGCGCTTCTACGACCCGCAGCACGGCTCCATCCGCCTGGACGGCGTGGACCTGCGCGAGATGCGCCTGCGCGACCTGCGCCGCTCGGTCGGGGTGGTCTTCGAGGACACTCTGCTCTTCAACGACACGGTGTCGGCGAACATCGCGTTCGCGAGGCCCGAAGTGGGCCGCGACGTGATCGAGAGGGCCGCTCGCCTGGCCGGCGCCCACGATTTCATCACGCAGCTCCCCGAGGGGTACGACACCACGCTCGGTGAGCGGGGCTTCTCGCTGTCCGGCGGGCAGCGCCAGCGCGTCGCCATCGCCCGCGCGATCGTGGCCGACCCCCGCGTGCTCGTGCTCGACGACGCGACCTCGGCGGTGGACCCCACGAAGGAGCACGAGATCCGCGATGCCCTCGCCACCGTGATGCGCGGGCGAACCACCATCGTCATCGCCCACAGGCCCGCGACCATTGAGCTGGCCGACACGGTGGTTCTTCTCGACGGTGGCAGGATCGCCGCGAGCGGCACGCACCAGGAACTGCTCCGCACGAGCGACAAGTACCGCGAGGTCCTCGCGGCGTTGAGCACGCCCGCCGGCGACGCACGTGCCGGGGGTGTTGCCTGATGTTCGCGGGGGGCGGCGGCGGGCGCAAGGGCGGCGGGATCACCGAGGAGGACAAGCTCAACCGCAGCCAGACCCGCAAGGTTCTCGCGCGCAGCATCCGCATGGCCGGCGAGTTCCGGCGGCCGGCGCTGCGGGCCTTTCTCCTCGTCGTGCTCACCACGCTGTGCACGCTGGCGGGCCCGGTGCTGGTGCGCCACGGCATCGACGCCGGCATCAAGGACGGCAACGCGGACGAGCTCAACAGGTCCGTCATCTACTACCTGTTCATCGTGGCGGTGTCCTACGCGGCCGGCCGGGCCCAGTACGTGCAGCTGAACACCGCGGGCGAGGGGTTCCTGCGCCTCCTCCGCACCAGGGTCTTTTCCCACATCCAGCGCCAGTCCATGGCGTTCTTCGACCGCGAGAAGGCCGGCGTACTCGTGTCGCGAATGACGGCGGATGTCGAGTCGATGTCAGAGCTCGTGCAGTTCGGCCTCATGCAGTTCATCTCCTCCGGTCTGCTGCTGTTCCTCGCGTTCTTCCTGCTCTTCTCGCTGTCCTGGCAGCTCACGCTCATCACACTCATCGTGTTCCCGTTCATCATCGCGGCCTCCGTGAAGTTCCAGCGCGACGCGAACAAGGCCTACCTGGAGGTCCGCGAGAAGGTGGGCGCCAACCTCTCGGCGCTGCAGGAGGGGATCACCGGCGTGCGGGTCATCCAGGCGTACGCCCGCGAGGGCGAGCAGATCCGCCGCTTCGAGGAGTCGAACAGGGCCCTCTTCCGCAGTCACCTGCACTCGGTGAAGGTGAGCACCTGGTACTTCGGCCTCATCGAGTTCTCGGGCATCGCCTCCACCGCCCTCATCGTGGGCATCGGCGGCTGGCTGGTGCACCGCGGGGACGTCACCGTCGGCACCGTCGTCGCGTTCGTGCTGCTGCTCGCCACCCTGTTCGACCCGGTCCAGCAACTGTCGCAGCTCTACAACACGCTCCAGTCGGC
>SXYT01000066.1 GCA_005788205.1 Actinomycetota bacterium
CCGAGCGGCGGGAGGAGCCACACGTCGTGGGCCTCCCCGTGCGCCTCGACAGCCGCGCGGGAGACTGCATCCGCCACGAAGAGATCCGTCCCCAGGGGAAGATGGGGACCGTGTTGCTCCACGGCCCCGAGCGGAAGGACGACGATCGAGTCCCTCGACAGCACGTCGCCCACGGCAGCGCCGGACAGGTCAGCAAGGAAACGCGTGCTTGGCATGCACCGAAACTACCCGAGTGAGACAATGGGAAGATGGACGTGAGAACCGGGACCGACTACGACGCTGTTGTCATCGGCGCCGGGCACAACGGCCTCGTCTGCGCTGCCTATCTGGCCCGCCACGGCGTCCGCACGCTCCTGGTGGAGGCGAGAGCTGACGTGGGCGGCACGGCGACCTCCGAGTCATTCGCGGGGGCCACGGTGAACATCTGCAACTGCGACCACCTGACATTCCGCACCACTCCGATCGCGGATGAGTTGGGACTCACCGCCCACGGGCTTTGCTACGTTGACATCGAACCAGCGCAGTTGAACGGCCACTGGGACAGCGACGGATACTGGTCGCTGCACCATGACGTCGATGAGACGCTCGAGTCCCTTGCCGGGTCGGTCCCCGGCGACGTGGACGGGTACCGGCGGTTCGCCCGTGATGCAGTGCCCGTGGCGCGGCTCGTCACGGAGGCGGCGAACAACCCGCCCACCCGTGGCTCGCTGCTCGCCCACACCGCACGTCGCGGGGGGCGGGGCGTTGCCACGATGCTCCGGTGGAGCAGGCGGTCAGCGCTGGAAGTCCTCCGGTCGTATTTCGACGACGAACGGGTGTACGGCCCAGCACTCGTCGAGGGCCCCGTTGTCTGGGGGCTCTCCCCCGACACGCCGGGAACAGGCCTCGCGGCGATTGCATTCGCTCTCCGCCACGTCACACCGGTCGGCCGGCCCATCGGCGGGTCCGGTGCGCTACCCCGTGCGTTGCTCTCGGCCTTCCTCGCCTCAGGCGGAGAGGTGCGTCTGTCCACCAGGGTGACCTCGATCGACTGCATCGGCGACACCGTCCGGTCGGTCACCACATCCGACGGCACCGTCATCAAGGCGGGCATCGTGGTCTCTGCATGCGACCCCCGCCGCACATTCGTGGAGTGGCTGGCCAATCCCCCGTCGGGCGCCGCGTCTCTGGTGGCGAAGTGGGCATCCATGGTGCACCAGGGTGGTTACGAATCAAAGATGGACGTCGTCCTCGACGCGGCACCGCTCCTCGCGGGCGTCCCCGGGACGCCCGCATCGACAATCGTCATCAGCCCGACGGTGGACGAGATGCGACGCGGTGCGGACGGGCTGGCGGACGGGTACGTCATGGAAAGACCCGCGATGCTCGCGAACTTCCCCGCATACGCAGACCCCGGGTTGGCGCCGGCGGGCCGTCACATCCTCAGCCTGGAGGCTCTCTACACGCCGTACGCACTGCCCGGCGGTTGGCCCGGCAGCGAGCTGCCGGACCGGTGGATGTCGCGTCTCGCGGGCCGCATGCAGCCCGGGTTCCTGGAGTCCGTCGTCGCGCAGCGCACGGTCACGCCCGATCTCTACGAATCCGAGTTCCACCTCCCGATGGGGCACGCCACCAGTTTCCCCGGCGGGCCTCTCTCGGCGTTCATGGGCCTCGACAGGGAACTGTCGCGCTACGAGACGCCAGTGAGGGGCCTGTTCCTCACCGGTGCCGCCACGTTCCCCGGTGCGGGCGTGTGGGGTGCGAGCGGCCGCAACGCGGCGCTCACCGTGATCAGGCGTCTTTGACGATCCTGCCCCTGGTGACCACGGGGTCCTTGTCGCTCCACGGGAAATTGATCCACAGGTCGGTCTTTTTCCATGCGTAGTCGCACTTGACGACCGAGCGGGGCTTCTCGTACAGGACCGCGGAGCGGACCTCCTTCACACGTCCCCGGAAGAACTCCTCGACGATCTTCAGAGTGTGCCCGGTGTCAGCGACGTCATCGACGATGAGCACGCGCGCGAAGCGCAGCTCCACGAGGTCAGGAACAGGAGGAAGAATCATGGGAACGGGGAGGCGCTCGTCCACGCCCGTGTAGAACTCCACGTTCATCGTGTAGAGGTTCTTCACCGCCAGCGCGTAGCCGAGTGCCCCAGCGGCGAGCAGGCCGCCGCGCGCGATCGCGAGGATGATGTCGGGCTCGTACCCGGAGTCCGCCACCATCGTGGCCAGATCACGGGATGCCGTCCCGAAGATGTCCCATGTCATGATCTCGCGCTCGCTCACGGGCACAAAACTAGTCTCACGGACGGCCCGGGGTCGCCTCCGCCGTGTTGACAGATTGTCAACTGAGATAATCGGGCCTGCGCTTCTCCGCCCGGGCGGCGCGAGCCTCGGCGGCATCGGATGAGAACGAGGCCATGATCTGCTGGCGGTTCTCGAGGTCGATCGCAGCCTGAAGGCCCGGGATCTCGAGCGCGGACCACATGCCCTCCTTCGTCAGGGAGACGCCGATCGGGCTGTTCAACATGATCTCGTCCGCCTTCGCATACGCGGCCTCCATGAGAGCCTCACCCGGCACGACGTCCGTGACCAGTCCGATCCGTGAGGCCTCCTCGGCGTCGAAGATGCGCCCTGTGAGCATCAACTCCTGGGCACGGGCCGCACCGACGAGACGGGGCAGCAGCCAACTGGTTCCGATGTCACAGGCGGAGAGACCGATCCTGATGAAGGCGGCATTGAACCTCGCGGTGTCCGATGCGACGCGGATGTCGGACCCGAGCACGAGTGCGAAACCACCTCCCGCCGCCGGGCCGTTCACGGCTGCGATCACAGGCTGGGGCAGGGACCGCAGGGCCGGGATGAGCGAGGCGATGTGCTTCTGGACCGCGAGACCCCTTTCGACTCGGCCGTGCCACTCGAAACCGGGCGCATCCCCGTACCCGTTCAGGTCGAGTCCCGCGCAGAAACCGCGTCCGGCGCCTGTGAGGACGACGACCCGACAGGTGCGGTCGGTTGACACGCCGCGGAGGGCGGAATGCAGGTTCTCGACCATCGCGGTGGTCATGGCATTCAGCTTGTCGGGGCGGTTCATCGTCAACTGGACGATGCCCTCGCGCGGTCGGGAGATCTCTATGTCGGACATGACACATGGTCGCACGACTAGCCTTTCCGCATCGCACCCGGACCACGACACCGGCTCGGCACAACCCTCGCGGGACTGCGCAACGGGCACAACGACCCCACCGTCCGGATCTCGGCCGGCCGGCTCGTGCGGGCCACAATCGGGCCGACCGGTCCCATCGGGTGTGTCTACGAAGAACTCGCAGACGGGACCATTTCCGTGTCTGTCGGGCGCCCCACGGGGACAACCAGCGAGACGATGGCGATGCACCCGGTCTTCGGGGACGAGGACCCCGGGCACGACGTCGGGCCCGTCCACGAGGCGGTCGCGCGGGCTATGGCCCGCCACGGCAACGTCGCCCTGCCGCGCACCGACAACCCGTACCACGAACTTCTTCCCGCGGTCCTGGCCCAGCGGGTGACGGCTGCAGAGGCCGTGTCGCAATGGCGCGAGTTGTGCCGGCGCTGGGGGGAGTCCATCGTCGTGGGAGGCGTCCCCATGCACACGCCCCCGCGGCCCGACGTTCTCGCACGGATCCCGTATCACGAGCTCCATCCTCTCGGCGTCGACCGCAGGCGGGCCGACGCGTTGCGCAGCGTCGCGCGGCACGGGGACCGGCTGCTCGATGGGTGGCGGAGAGACCTCCCCGTGCACGAACGCACACGGAGCCTCACGCTGATTCCCGGTGTCGGCGAGTGGACAGCGGCAGTTGCGGGTTTCGTCGCTTTCGGTGATGCTGATGCTCTCGATGTGGGCGACTTCCACACCAAGAACACGGTCGCCTTTGCTCTCACGGGACGGCCCCGCGGAACGGACGAGGAGATGTGCGAGATTCTCGGTCCGTACGCGGGGCAACGGGCCCGCGTGGTCATGTGGCTCAAGCTGGACGGCTGGCGGGCACCAGCCAGGGGACCGAGGAGACGTATTGTCTCCATCGCCCGTTTGTAGGCACCTATGACCACCACGATGAGAGACAGATTGACCCGCCTGACCCGGCCGGAGAGCCCACGGTCATCCTGGCAGCGCGCAGTCCGGCGGGGCATGTTCGCCTATCTGTTGAGCAGGGTTCTCGTGGTCCTCGGGGCCGGTGTCGGGATTGCTGCACACGCTGTCCGCGACCGCTGGGAGGACAAGGTGCCTGTCGAGGGGATCCATGCCCTTATTCGTGTCTTCGACAGCTGGGACGGCCACTGGTACATGGACGTGGCGAGGGACGGTTACCCGCACGACATCCAGGCGAACGTGACCTACTTCGTGAGCGATGCCCGGGCGGCGTTCTTCCCCCTGTACCCGCGGATGGTCCACTACCTCGACATGTTGCTCCCCGGCGGACCCGTCAGCGTGGCGCTCGCGGTGAACTTCGTGCTGGGAGGCCTGTTCATCTACCTCATCGGGCGCATCGCCAGGGAGCTCTTCGACGACCGCACCGCCGAGCGCACGATGATCGTTGCGGCCCTCTTCCCGGGGAGCTTCGTGCTCAGCTGGGCCTACTCCGAGGCCACGATGCTCTGTCTCGCGGCACTGATGTTCCTCGCGCTTGCCCGCAAGCGGTGGCTCCTTGCCGGCATTCTCGGGGCGTTCGCCACCGCGTCACGGCCGAATGCCGTCGCTCTCGTGGCGGCATGCGCCGTGGCGTCCCTCATCGCCATCAAGGACGACAGGGAATGGCGCTCCCTTGTCGCCCCTCTGCTCTCCCCCGTTGGTTTCGTCTCGTTCATGGTCTTTCTCCGGCATCACACCGGTGAGAACTGGGCGTGGTTCAGGGTCCAGCGTGAGGCGTGGAAAGAAGGCACCAGTTTCGGGGCCACCGCCATCAGCCGCACCTTCGACTTCTTTGTGAACCCGATCTCCTCGCCGACGAGCATGCTCACGAGCGCCTCGGTGATCGCGATGGTGATCGCCGTGTGGGCGGTCCGCCGTCACCGCCTCCCGTTGCCACATGTGGCGTACAGCGTTGTCATCCTTTTCCTGATGATCCTGCCCGCGACGGTGACAGCACGGCCGCGGTTCCTCTTCACGGCGTTCCCGCTGCTGATCCCCGCTGCCAGAGTGCTGCGCGACGACGAGGACACATGGTGGCCCCTGACTCTCGTGGTCCTGGCGGGCGGTCTTGTCGCCTGTACCGGGCTCTACACGGTGTTCGGCGCGATCCCCTGATCAGCCGAGGGGCAGGCGTCGCCACACCGCCTGGGGCAACAGCCTGAAGATGCCGAAAACCCAGCGCAGGACGGTCGGTGCGTACACAATCGTCGTCCCCGAGTTCACTGCCCTCGCGACGATCTGTGCGACCGCCTCAGGGGTGGACGAAAAGGGGGCCTTTTTCATCCCTGTCGTCATCTTCGACACCACGAATCCCGGCCTCACGACGAGGATGGAGACCCCCGTCCCCTCGAGCTCATGGTCGACGGCAAGCGCCAGAGAGTCGACGGCGGCCTTGGAAGCGCCGTAGACCGGGTTGCCCTTCCTCACGCGGACGCCAGCGACCGACGAGAGAAGAATGATGCGGCCGTAACCCTGCACGCGCATGCGTGCCGCGAGCGCGTACAGGAGGGCCGCGGTTGCCGTCATGTTGACGGCGAGCAACCCGTGCACGGCGGAAGGGTCGGCGTAGTAGTCGGTTCCCTCGGCGAGAACTCCGTGTGCGATCACCGCGACGTCGATGTCACGGCCGTTGGCAGAGACTTCCTCGACCACCGCGGCCATGGAGGAATGGTCTGCTGCGTCGAAACGCACGATCTCCACCTCTGTGTCGCCCTCGATCGAGTCGCCGAACGTCGCTGAGCCGTCCAGGTCGCGCGCCACGAGGGTCAACCGTGCGACACCTGGCTGGAGCAGTGCCGACACCACCGCCTGGCCGATCTCGCTCGTGCCGCCGAAGAGCACGATGTTCTGGGGCACCCCCACTCCGTTCTTCATCCGGTCATCCTCTCTCCAGCAGGCTGAGCCTGCGTGCCAGGTCACTGTTCCACTTGCGTCCGGGATCCATCTCGTCACGCACGTCGAGCCACTCCGCGAATCGGGGGTACCCGAGGCGCACCGCCTGTGGCGCGACATGGGAGTCCTTTGCCAGGTAGTGGCGGCCCCCCGCGTCGAGGACCATGCCGTCCACACGGGCGAGCAACTCGGGGAGACCCTTTATGCCCGCCGCCATGTCGAGGGTCAGCGTCCAGCCCTCTGTCGGAAAGCTCATCGGCGCCTCGTTCGAGGGCCCCATCCGCTTCAGCACCGCGAGAAACGAGGCCACGCCCTGGCCTGCGAAAGCCTCGATCACCCGCCGCAGGATCTCAACCTCGCCCAGGGGAACTATGAACTGGTACTGGATGAAACCCTGCACCCCGTAGAGAGTGTTCCAACTGCGCACGCCGTCGAGTGGGTGGAAGAACGTGGGGATCGACTCGATCCCCACGTGTCTGCGGGCCGGTGCCTTGCGGAACCACAACTCGTTGAACGCCTTGATCGAGAACTTGTTGAGCAACTGGTTCGGCACCCACGGTGGCGCAGCGACACGGACCTTCGGGTCGTAGGCGAGCACTTCCTTCCCGCCTGCCTCCGAGGCCGTGGCATGGTCACCGCGCGTGAGGACCCCCCGTCCCGTGGCCTTCCCGGTCGCCACGAGGTCCACCCACGACACCGAGTACCGATAGGTGCCGTCGTCACCGTCGGTTGACATCGCGGCCACGACCGCATCGAAATCGGCAAGACGCTCGGTCTCCACGCGGACACGGCTGGATTCGACGGGAAGCATCCTGAAATCGACGTCGAGGATGACACCGGTGAGGCCCATTCCGCCGACGGTGGCCCAGAACCACGCCGCGTTCTCCCGCGGGGACAGATTGACCACGTCACCGGACGAGAGCATCACCCGCATGGACAGCACGTGCTGTCCGAAACTGCCGTCGAAGTGATGATTCTTGCCGTGGATGTCAGATGCGACGGCGCCGCCGACGGTGACGAAACGCGTTCCCGGGGTCACCGGCACGAACCAGCCCCGCGGGACGCTGTCCTTCAGGATGTCATCGAGGCTCATCCCGGCCGGGGCGGTCACGTTGCCGCTTGTTTGGTCCAGCGAGTAGGGCCTGCCGACCGCCGTGCCCGGCATCAGGAGAACCTGGCCACCGGCGTTCTGGGCCGCTGCCCCGTAGGAACGACCGAGCCCACGGGCAATGACACCGCGGCTCCCGGCGGAGACGACCGTCCCGCGCACTTCTGTCTCATCAGCGGGAGAGACCGTGTCGGCGACGGTCCACGCAGTGCGTCCCCATCCCGAGAGTCTCTGCTTCGTCACCGTGTCATTCTAGGAGCGAGCCGCACCCGCCGACCGCGCATCAGGCGCTGTACACGCCCAGGACGTAGATGATGATCCAGGCCAGTCCGTAGAGCTGGAGCGACCTGTCCTTGGTGAACACTTCCTCGGGGGCGCCGCCGCCACCCTTCTCCAGAACCATCATGTAGCGCAGGAGCGCAAGCACCATCGGGACGATTGACAGGCCGTGCCACGGGACCGCACCCCCTGCCGTCTCTCCGTTCTCGAAAGCCCACAGGCAGTAGGACACCACAGTGGCGGTGCACGACACGGACAGCAACTGACGGAGATACGGCAACGAGTACGCACCGAGGGACCTGCGCGTCGTCGTCGCGTCGTCACCCATCTCGAGCAGTTCTGCGAAGCGTTTCCCCGCCACGATGAAGAAGGACCCGAACGACGTGCACATCACGAACCATGACGACATGCGCGTGTCGGTGCCCGCGGCTCCTGCCATGGCCCGCAGGACGAACCCGCTCGCCACGAGCGCGAGATCGAGCAGCGCCACGTGCTTCCACGCGGTGCTGTAGCCGATGGTCAGCAGTGCATACAGGCCAACAATCCCTCCCGCCTCCGGCCGTGCGAGGGCCGCGAGGACGGGTCCGCCCACGAGGAGGACCGAACCGATCACGCGGGCCAGTGCGATCGGGACCTCGCCGCTTGCGATCGGTCGTGACTTCTTGGTGGGGTGGGAACGATCCGCCTCCACGTCCTTGATGTCGTTCCAGAAGTAGGTGCCGCTTGCCGCCATGCAGAACGCGACGAACACGACCAGTGACTTTGCGGCGAGGTCGACGGAAACATCCCCCAGCGCGGCAGGAGCGGCGAACACGAGCACGTTCTTCAGCCACTGCTTCGGACGCGCCTCCCGGATGATCGCGGTGATCATGCAGCCACCACCTCCGACCGCGAGACATTGACGCCCCGTCGCGCGAAGGCGAGCATCTCGTTGTCTCCGGAGGAGTCACCGTATGCGACCGTGAGCCACCCGTCATGCGAGATGCCTGCCTCACCGGCCCAACGAAGGAGGGCTACCACCTTTTCGTCCCCGCGGCAGTTCGGACCGTCCAACTCGCCCGTCAGCAGACCGTCGCGCTCCTCGAGACCGGTGCACAGCACGGCGTCAACCTCGAGGATCTCACCGAGCGGCTCGAGATACGGCGAGAGCGAAGCCGACACGAGGACGACAACCCTCCCGTCGTCCTGGTGCCGGCGCAGCTCCGCCGCCGTGTCGGAACGGATCCATCCGGACGCCACGAAAGAAGCAAACTCCGCCCCCAGGCCGGAGACGACAGCCGCATCGAGTCCGGCCAGGCATTCCCGCACGAAATGAGCCTTCAATCCGTCCCGGTCACGGCGCAGCACGAGAGAAGCGAGCCTGACGGGATGGCCGAGCACCGCACGTGCCATGCGGCCGGCACCACCGGCCCTCAGGAGGAAGGGGAAGACGCAATCACGGACGGTCAGGGTGCCGTCAACGTCGAATGCGACAACTTCGACCTCCATGATGGGAACACGCTAGTTGAGGCCCGACACGGCCCCGAGCACCCCCGACATGTCGGAGAAATAATCGGGCCAGCTCTTGCTGACGACCCCGGGGTCGTCCACGGTGCAGCCACCCCTGCCGAGGGCAAGGAGGGCAAAGGCCATCGCGAGGCGGTGGTCGTGGTGAGTGGCGAGCGGTCGGTCGCACGGTGGGCCGCCCTCGACACCCGCGATAGACAACCCGTCCTCCTCGACAGCGACACTGCATCCCGCCTTGCCCAGTTCGTCGGCGAGATCGCCGAGCCTGTCGCTCTCCTTGCCGCGGATGAACCCGACTCCGGAGATGGAACTGGTGCCGGCGATGTTGGTGCACGCCACAGCGACAGCAGGAACGAGATCGCTCGCATCCGAGAGGTCGAACGACACAGGACGGAGAACGGAGCCCTGCACCCGTGAAACGATGACGTCCTGCCCCTCGGTCCGCACCGTCATCCCCATTGCCGTGGCGATCTCGAGAACCAGACTGTCACCCTGCAGTGTCGCGCGTGCGAGACCCGGCAGCACGACACGTCCCTCGCGGAATGCAAGTGCCATCACGGGGAACGCGGCCGAGGAGAAATCAGGTTCGACCACGTAACGCGCAGGGTGGTACGGGCTGTCCGCCACATCGATCGAGTCCTCCCCGAGGGTCACGTCAGCACCGAACGAGGACATCACGCGGGCCGTCATCTCGACGTACGGGCGGGACACGAGAGGTCCGTCGATATCGATGTGCAGGCCCCCGTCCAGACGCGGCGCGAGGAGCATCAATGCCGACACGAACTGACTGGACACGTCCCCGCGCACCTGCACGGTGCCGCCCCGCAGTGCGCCACGCGTCACGCGGACCGGCAGATGGCCGGCTCTTGCGCCCTCAACCGGGGAGACCTCGGCACCCAGACGGACGAGGGCGTCATGGAGGTCCGCCATCGGCCGCCGCCGCAACGGCGCCCCACCGTCGATCGTGACACCTGACGGTGACAGGCACGCCGCTGCTGTGAGGAACCGGGATGTCGTGCCGGCGAGACCTGCGTCGAAACGCCCTGCACTGCCTGGGAAGACACCACCCTTGACGGCCCCGTCCTCCCAGGCCCCGCAGTGCAGGAGCGCCGCAACCATCGCGGCGCAGTCATCGCCGCCGGGAACATTCTCGAGCGTGCTGACCGAGCCGGGTGGCGCGAGCGCGGCACAGACGAGTGCCCGGTTCGCGACGCTCTTCGAGCCCGGCACGTGGACAACCGCGTCGAGCGGGCCCGCAGGTGGCGAGATCAGGGCTGCGCTCACGCGAGCTTGGCCACCCCTGGCCTGTAGCCACGGGCCATGAGACCGCCCCTGAACATCTCGACGTGCTCCGACCGGACGACAAGGACCATGATGCCCCTGTCGCCTTCCACGGAGTGCACCACCTCGAAGTCGTGGATGTTGACACCGAGTTCACCCGCAAGTGCGAACACTTCCGACGCCGCCCCGGGTCTGTCGGGGATGGGCAGGCGCATCTCGACGAGGTTCTCGACCGCGCCGGCACGAACGGGCAGATTCATGCGCGCCACACGCGCGCGCTCGAGTTTCGCGCGCAGACCCTCCCTGTCGGATCCCGACACCACGCTCCGCATCTCGGTGAGCCCCTCGATCAGGCTGTCGAGCCCGCGGGTGATCGCGTCCTTGTTCTGCTCGCAGATGTCGAGCCAGATGGCGGGCGACCCCGAGGCGATGCGGGTCATGTCGCGGAATCCCCCGGCTGCCAGGCGCAGGAGAGCAAGGTGCTCCTCGGACCTGGCGTCCGCCAACCCCATGAGCGTCGCCGCCGTCAAATGAGGGACGTGACTGACGATGGCGACCAGGTCGTCATGCTGGCCGGGCTCGAGGGCGACGACCTCGGCCCCGAAACGCGTCACGGTCCCGGCAACCGACGAGAAGGAGTCGTCCGACGATCCGGACGGGGTCAGCACCCACACTGCACCCTCGAACATCGAGGCATCAGCACCATCGAGACCGTGGAGTTCAGACCCTGCCATCGGATGGCCCGGCACGTACCGCGGGTTGTTGCTCGCGGCGGCCACGGGACCCTTGACGGACCCGACGTCCGTGACGACCCCTGACGTGACGGCGAGAGCCCGCGCAACGGACTCACCGACGGTGCCGACGGGCGTGGCGACGAAAGTGATCTCCGCCGCGGGGTCGATACCTGCGGCATCGATGACGCCCCGCTCGAGCGCCTCCTGTTCACGCCCGGCGACCGTGTCCTCGCCATGGACGACGAACCCGACGCGACGCAGGGCGAGCGCAACCGAGCCCCCGATGAGGCCGAGACCGATGACGTTCGCGGAGCGGGGGGAATTCACCTGCTCAACCTACTTCCGAGCTTCTTTCCCGCACTTGCCGTTAAACCGCGCACCTCTGCGAGAGTGAGTTCGCGCCACTGGCCGGGACGCAGCGACTGGTCGACGACCGTGCCGATGCGCACACGCGCGAGCTGCAGGACCGGACAACCCACGGCCTCGCACATCCGGCGCACCTGGCGGTTGCGGCCCTCATGGATGACGATCCGCAGCACCCCGGGCGCTGGCTGGCTCACGAGCGCCGGCGAGGTGGGCCCATCATCGAGTTCGATCCCCTCGCGCAGCCGTCTCACAGCCCCGTTCGGGACCCCCGACGCCGGGCACTCGACCTCGGCGAGGTATTCCTTCTCCACACCCATGCTCGGGTGCGTGACCGCGTTCGTGAGTGCACCGTCGTTCGTGAGGATGATGAGACCGGACGTGTCCATGTCGAGACGTCCGACCGGGTACACCCGCACGTCACCAGGGACAAGATCCACGACTGTCTGCCTGTCGTGGGTGTCCGTTGCTGTGCTCACCACCCCGACCGGTTTGTTGAGGAGGAAGTAGACGAGTCCCGGGGCCACGCCCACAGGAATGCCGTCAACCCTGACTTCATCCGAATCCGCACGCACCCTCCGGCCGAGCACGGCGGTCTCATCGTTCACGGTGACGCGGCCCGCAGCGATCAAGTCCTCGCAGACCCGGCGCGACCCGTAGCCGACACGAGACAGCAGTTTCTGCAGTCGCTCACCCTCGTCGTCGAGTTGCTCCCACAGCGGCCTGTCGTCAGCGGCGCCTCCCGGCGCGTCAGGGAGCATTGTCAGTTCCCCGGCGAGTCCCCGCCGCTGGCCCCGTCCTGCGGGGGACCCGGCGAATCGTCGCTGTCGCTCAGCGTGGCGTCGATCCTCAGGGTCTTCTCCAGTGCCTCCACGATGCTCGCGTCCGGCACGAAGCTGGCGATCGGCGGCAGGTGCGCGATCGACGCGAGGCCGAGTTTCTCGAGGAAGAGGTCGGTCGTGCCCCACATCACCGCCTGACCGGGACCTTCGTCGCGCCCGACCGCAGTGATGTAACCCCGTCCGTGCAGTGTCCGCATCACGGCGTCCGGGTCCACACCGCGGATGCTCGCGATCTGCATGCGCGAGATCGGCTGCTTGTAGGCGATGATCGCGAGCGTCTCCAGTGCCGCCCCCGACAGACGCGCCCGCTGGCCATCGAGGATGAATCGCTCGACGTACGGCGCCATGTCGGGGTGGGTCTGGAATCTCCAGCCACCGGCGACCTTCGCGACAGTGAAGCCGTGTCCTGCGTCCTCGTAGGTCTGCGCAAGCCGCGCGCACACCTCGTCCACGGTCGAAGCGGGCAATTCCACCAGTTCGGCGAGGAGATTCGTGGGAACGGGTTCCTGCCCCACCAGCAGGATGGCCTCGATGGCCCTCACCGACTCGACGCTCACCTCAACCGTCATAGTCGTCCACCGCCAGCGGGCCGTCGACGTCGGGCCCCTCGCCGGTCCAGACCACCGAGATGTCCCCGAATCTGTCGGCCTGCTCGATCTCGATGTAGCCCTGCTTGTACAGCTCGAGGATTGCCAGGAACCTGACCACGATCTCGAGTCTTTCGATGAGGTCGCTCGTCAGTGAGCGAAAAGACGTGCGCCCCATGCGGGGCAGCTCGTCCATCAATTCCTCGACCGCCTCGGCCACGGTGAACCGGACGGGCGAGACATGGTAGAAGCTGATGGTCGGGATCACCTTCGGGGTGATCGCCGAGACGAACGCCTTCTCTAGCCGTGGAACCGTCACTCCCTCCATGAGGTCAGGCATCACTTCGGCGAAGGACTCGTCGGGGCCCGCCGTGCGGGCGTACACCCTGTCGGCGTCGTCGACGTAGCGGGACAGGAGCCTGGCGACGTCCTTGAAGGTCTTGCACTCGAGAAGACGGGCCAGGAGCAGGTCCCGCTCCTCCCACAGCGCCAGTTCGTCGTCCAGGTCGACGTTCTCCTTGCCAGGGAGCAAACGCCGGGCCTTCAGCTCCACGAGCGTCGCCGCTATGAGCAGGAATTCCGTGGCGATCTCC
This sequence comes from Actinomycetota bacterium, assembly GCA_005788205.1. Lineage (GTDB taxonomy): Bacteria > Actinomycetota > Acidimicrobiia > Acidimicrobiales > Ilumatobacteraceae > UBA2093. The sequence goes on from SXYT01000066.1 coordinate 13,331, forward strand.
AGGTCGAACTCGGTCATCCGGGAGAGTTCCACCAGGTAGGCGTCGACAATGGTGGACAGACTCACCTCATGGATGTCGACCTCCTCGCGCAGGATCAGATGCAGGAGCAGGTCGAAGGGGCCCTCGTAGACGGGTGTCGCGACGTCGATGGGCACGTGTGAATGTTAGTTGGGTGGCATCACGGTGCACGGCTATCCACGTGCTTCGGCTGCCCGGGGGGACTAGCGTTTGGTCGTGTCCCGCGTGCTCTCCTGCATCCAGCCGACCGGTCCGGTGCATCTCGGCAACCATCTCGGAGCCCTCATCAACTGGGTCGCCGGGCAGCAGGACGGGGATGCCTACCACGGCATCGTCGACCTCCACGCCCTCACCGCCCACGAAGGAGAGGGATCCCCGGGGCTGCTCGGGTCGCAGACCCTCGAGCTCGCCGCAATGCTGTTCGCCGTCGGCCTCGACCCGGACGTCGCGACCGTCTTCGTCCAGAGCCACATCCACGAGCACTCGGAGCTGTCGTGGATCATGGAGTGCACCGTGTCCTACGGCGAACTGTCGCGCATGACCCAGTTCAAGGACAAGTCGGCGAAGCGTGAGGGTGAGTTCATCTCCGCAGGTCTGTTCACCTATCCCGCCCTCATGGCCGCCGACATCCTCCTCTACGACGCCGATGAAGTGCCCGTCGGCGATGACCAGCGCCAGCACGTCGAGATAACGCGCGACGTCGCCATCAGGTTCAACCACCGCTTCGGCGAAACCTTCACCGTGCCGAAGGCCGTCCACCCGAAGGCGGGAGCCCGGGTGATGGACCTGCAGGACCCGACCTCCAAGATGTCGAAGTCCGCATCCACAGATGCAGGCATCATCTTCATGCTCGATGACGACGCGGTGATCGAGAAGAAGTTCAAGCGCGCTGTCACCGACAACGACGGCGAGGTCCGCTACGACCGCCAGGCAAAACCGGGAGTGTCGAACCTGCTCGACATCCTGTCGGCATGCACGGGGACGCCCATCGGGTCGCTCGAGTCTTCGTACTCCCAGTACGGCCCCCTCAAAAAGGATGCCGCAGAGGCTGTGATCTCCGTCATCGGGCCGGTTCGCGCCAGGTACGGAGACCTCATGGCAGACCGCGGCGAACTGACGCGCCTCGTGCGCATCGGCAACGAGAGGGCCCGCACTGTCGCCGCCTCCACGCTCGCGCGCGTCCACTCAGCCGTCGGGCTCCTGCCGCGCGTCTGACACCGCTACGCGCCGTCGGCGCGTCTCAGTGCGGCTGCTGCATCGTCGCGGCACTCGCCTGACACCAGGCCGACAGTGCGCGGGTCGCTCACGCCCGCGATCATGCCCGCACCGATACGTTCGTGGTCGAGATACGTGCGCATTCCCGCCGTGAGGCCGCCGACCGCGGTCGCCAGGATCCGGCCCGCCCAGCCCAGGGATCCTGCCGCCTTGCCCACGTCGTGGAGCAGGGCCGCGGCACGTTCCGCAGTTTCCGCAGCCGGACGGAGAGAATCAAAACGAGCGAGGACGTCCAGGCTGTGCCGCCTGTCGCGCGCCTGCATGGAGCACCACAGGGCAAACTCGGCCTCGTTGAGCACCGCCCGCGCAGTGTCGGTCCCACGGGCCGTTGGCTCGTGGTTCGACAGGCTCGTGAAGGCACGACGGACGAGATGAACCAAGCTGCCTCTCATGCGGTCGCCCTCGGGTGCGCGCCCCGGTACACGGCCAGAAGACGCTCCTGCGAGACCTTCGTGTAGACCTGTGTGGTGGAGATGGTGGCATGACCCAGCATCTCCTGCACTATGCGCAGGTCGGCGCCGTGCTCCAGCATGTGCGTGGCGCACGTGTGACGCAGGACGTGGGGAGACATCTCGCGGCCGATGCCGGCCCTGTCACCTGCCGAACGCACGATGTCCCACGCCTTCTGGCGGCTCAGTCTGCGGCCCCTGTTCGTCAGGAAGACGGCAGCGCGGTCCTCACGGCTGCGCCACTGCTGCGGGGAGAGGGCCTCGCGTGCCCCCGAGTCGATGTACTCACCGATCGCTGCCAGGGCGGTGCGGCCCACCGGGACGATGCGCTCCTTGCTTCCCTTGCCGAACAAGCGGACCAAACTGTTTGCCCTGTCGAGATCGTCGAGGTCCAGTCCGCACGCCTCGGAGATGCGCGCACCGGTTGCGTACAGGAACTCGAGCAGTGCCCGGTCACGTTCAGCCGTTGGCTCGTCCCCTGCGACTGACGCCAGCAGTCGCTCGGTCTCCTCCATTGACAGCGGTCTGGGCACACCGGCAGCAACGCGCACGCCCTCGAGATGAAGGGTGGGGTCAGCCGGGACCGTGCCCTCGGCAACCGCATGGGCATAGAACATTCTCAGTGCCGCGAGTCTGCGGGCCGTCGTGGCCGCCGCCTCGCCCGAGGACTGGAACTGCGCGACCAGTGCGGACAACCCGCCGGGCGTCGCCCCCACGAGGGACTCGCCCCGGCCAGCCAGCAGCTCCCCGGCGCGCAGCAGGTCCCTCCGGTAGGAGGAGACGGTGTTGGCAGCACGGCCTCGCTCGACCCGGAGCCACGTGAGGAACACCTCGACGGCGCCCTCGTCGCCTCCGGCGGGGCGCCCCATCGTCACCTGCCCAGGATGCGCGCCGCACGCAGGATGCCCGCCACAGACTTCGAGTCCGTGATCTCCCCGTGGAGGGCGAGTCTCACTGCCTCGTCGAACGGCACCTTCATCACGGTCATCGCGTCCTCCTCGGGCCCGTGGGGCGCGACGGCGCCCTCCACGAGGTCCATCGCGAGGAATATCTCCACGGAGGAATTGCACACCCCCGGGGTCGACAGGATCGAACCGAGCGACTCCCAGCGCAGGGCCGAGTAGCCCGCCTCCTCCATCAACTCACGCTGGGCCGTCAAGAGGGGCTCCTCCCCTTCCACGTCACGCATGCCTGCGGGTATCTCGGTGACGAACCCGTCGACCGTGGCCCGGTACTGATCCACCAGAACGATGCAGTCATCACCCGTCACTGCCACCACGGCCACTGCCCCTGGCGAGTCCACGTACGTGCGCGAGAACGTCTCCCCCTGCGGCCCGACCACCTTTCGGGTCACCAGTTTCGAGTACGTCCAGTCATGCACCGTCTCCAGGGACGACGTGCTGAACCCCCGCGACCTGCCGTCAGATCCCGCCATCAGGACTTCTGTGCCGTGGTCGCACCGGTGCGCACCTCCCGGTGCGCCAGCGATGCCGAGATGAGCTCGCGGAAGAGCGGGTGCGGCCTGTCGGGACGGCTCTTGAACTCGGGGTGGGCCTGGGTACCGATCCAGAACGGGTGGTCCTTTGCCTCGACGAACTCCACCAGACGCTTGTCAGGGGACGTCCCGCTGCACACGAACCCGGCATCCTCGAAGCGCGACCTGTAGTTGTAGTTGAACTCGTAACGATGACGGTGGCGCTCACTCACCACCGTCTCGCCGTACGCCTCAGCAACCTTCGTACCGGGCTGCAGCACCGCGTAATAGGCCCCGAGACGCATCGTGCCTCCCTTGTCGGTCACGTCGCGCTGGTCGGTCATGAGATCGATCACAGGGTTGGTGGTCGAGGGCTCGAATTCGGTGCTGTTGGCGTCGGAGAGCCCGAGCACATGGCGCGCGTACTCGATCGTCATGACCTGCATTCCCAGGCACAGCCCGAGGCACGGGATCTTGTTCTCGCGCGCGTAAGCAGCGGCTGCGATCTTTCCCTCGATGCCGCGCGGCCCGAAGCCGCCGGGGATGACCATGCCGTCAAGGGCATCGAGGCGGCCGGACGCGAGCAGACCCTCCACGTCCTCGGCCTGGATCCAGTCGATCTCCACCTTGGCCGAGTGGTGGAACCCGGCGTGCTTCAGGCTCTCGACGACAGAGAGGTACGCATCCTGCAGCTCCACGTACTTGCCGATGAGACCGATGCGGACAGGTCTGGTGGACGCATCCACCTGCGCAACGAGGGACTCCCACGAGGTGAGGTCGACTTCACCCTCGATCCGGAGGAGGTCGCAGACGAAACCGTCCAGACCCTCCTCGTGGAGGATGAGAGGCAGCTCGTAGATGTTCCGTGCATCGGCCGCATTGATGACTGCCCGCATGTCGACGTCGCACATGTTGGAGATCTTGCGCTTCAGACCGTCGCTCAGCGGCTCCTCGCTGCGGCAGACGATGACATCTGGCTGGATGCCGCGCGAGCGCAGTTCGGTGACGCTGTGCTGGGTCGGCTTCGTTTTCTGTTCCCCGCTCGGGCCGATGAAAGGCACCAGGGTGACGTGGAGGTAGCAGACGTTGTCACGGCCGGCCTCGTTGCGGAACTGGCGGATTGCCTCGAGAAACGGGAGGATCTCGATGTCACCGACGGTCCCCCCGACCTCGGTGATGACAACATCGGTGTCCTCGGTGGCGATGCGGCGGATCCGTCGCTTGATCTCATCCGTGATGTGCGGGATGACCTGGACGGTCTTTCCGAGGTAGTCCCCGCGCCGCTCCGCAGCGAGCACGGCCTGGTAGATGGAGCCGGTCGTGGCGTTCGAGCTGCGGGTCAGATTCTCGTCGATGAACCGTTCGTAGTGGCCGAGGTCAAGGTCCGTCTCGCCACCGTCGTCGGTCACGAAGAACTCGCCGTGCTCGAACGGGTTAATATTGCCGCGGTCGACATTGATGTACGTTTCGAGATTCTGCATCGTCACGCGCAGGCCGCGCATCTTCAGGAGACGGCCGAGTGACGAAGCCGTGAGACCCTTGCCAAGTGAGCTCGCAACTCCACCGGTCACGAATATGTGCTTTGGCATCGGGTCTCCCGCCAGGTTCGAATCTCTAACGGGAGTTCATCCTACCCCATGTGGCGGGCAAGGCGTTGATGCTCACTTCGCCGGGCGCCGGCGTTTCGTGGTCTCCGCGGAAAGGCTTGCGATCAGGTCCCTGGCGTGGGCCGTCGCAGAGTTGTCGGCGACGCCACCGGACAGCATTCGGGCGACCTCGGACACCCTGTCGTCCCCGTCAAGGACTGTCGCCGAGCCGAAAGTCTTGCCGCGGACGACCTCCTTGGCCACCGCCACATGGTGATGCGCACTCGCCGCCACCTGGGACAGGTGCGTCACCGCGAACACCTGGTGGCCGCCGCCGAGCGTGCGCAGTGCCGCGGCGACCGCGACCGCAGCGGATCCACCGATGCCGGCATCGACCTCGTCGAACACCATCGTCCCCGGCTCGTCCGTGAGGACCAACCGGATCGCGAGCATCGTGCGGGCGAGCTCCCCGCCGCTCGCAACCTTCGTCAGGGGAAGCGGTTCCGAACCCGGGTTGGCGCACAGCAAGAAGGTGACCGCCTCCCCTGCCGGGTCTGGGTCGGGCCCACCGACCGAGACGATGACCTCGGCATGAGGCAGTGCGAGGGTGCGCAGGTGGGTCTCGACCGCCTTTCCGAGAGCCGGAGCGGCTTTCCGGCGGGCATCGCCCACCTTGCGCTGCTCGGCGAGGAGACGGCGCAGGGCCTGGTCACGGGCAGAGTTCAGTTCGGCCACCCGCTCTGCATAGCCCGTGAGTTCGGCGAGCCGGGTCGAGGCCTCCTCGCCGAAACGAATCACGTCCAGCAGCGAGTCCCCGTACTTGCGCATCAGGTCGCGCAGCATCTGGCGCCTCACCCGCACCTGTGCGAGCCTCTCGGGGTTCTCCTCGGAACGTTCCGCGGCTGACCGCAGTTCGGCCAGGACGTCGGAGGCCTCGGCCGAGAGGGCCGAGAGGCGGTCCCGGATGCCGGCCAGTCCCTCAAGATTCCCGAGTGCCCGCACCGCAGCACCGACCGAATCGACGGCACCGTCATCATCACCGAGCGCCCCTGCCGCCGCCCACAGTGCATCGCGGTGTTTTGTGGCATCGGCGAGAAGGTCTTCCTCGCGGCCGAGGTCCTCTTCCTCGGTGCCAGAGACGATGACCGCACCGAGGATCTCCCCGGCCTGGAACTCAAGCAGGTCGATCTCGCGCGCACGGGTCTTTTCGTCTCCCCCGAGCGCCGCGAGGGAGGCATCGATCTGGGTCACCTCCTCGCGGGCTGCCCGGAGGCCCGAGAGGTCGACACCGGCGAAGCGGTCGAGGGCCGCGCGCTGCACCGCAGCCCCGAGCAACCTCTGGTGAGCGTGCTGACCATGGATGTCCACCAGGTCTGCGCCGGCCTCGGCCAGCTGTGCGACCGTGGCCATGCGGCCGTCCACGTAGGCACGGGAGCGCCCCTCGCGCGCGACCACACGGGCAAGGATCGTCTCGGTCTCCTCCCCGTCCGGACCTGCAGTGACGAAGCGCGCCTCCACACGGGCCTCGTCGCAGCCTGCACGCACGACGCTCGCGTCAGCACGAGCGCCGACGACCAGGTTGATCGCCTCCACGAGCATTGTCTTGCCCGCACCGGTCTCCCCCGTGAGGACGGTGAACCCGGCGCCGAACGTCAGGTTCACCCGCTCGATCACACCGAGATTCTCGATGGCGAGCTCAACGAGCATCAGCGGTCCGCCAGGCCGAACTTGGACTTGAGGATCTGGTGGAAACGCATGCCCTCGAACCTCACGAACCGCGCTGTCTCATGTGCCGCGTCAACTTCCACCACGTCCCCGGGCTTCAGTGAGTGCACCAACTCGCCATCCACGGCAATGTTCACGTGGCGGTGGCCGAGCACCTCGATGCGGATGCTCTCGGTGGGGTCGAGCACGAGGGACCTGTCGAACAGCATGTGCGGCGAGACCGGAGTGACGAGGAGAGCGCGCATGCGGGGAGAGAGCACAGGGCCACGGGCCGACAACGAGTACGCGGTGGAACCGGTGGGCGACGCCACGATCAGGCCATCGGCGGCATACGTGCTGAATGGCGCACCATCAATGTCGACGGCCACACGGACGGTGTGGCCCGCCTCCTTTTTCTCCACCACCACCTCGTTCAGGGCCCGCATCTCGCCCAGGTAGGAGCCCGAAGCCCACGTACGCACGCGCACCAGCATGCGGTCGTCAAGGTGGTAATCCCTGCCCTCCATGCCCGACACGAACAGTCGGAGCGCATCGACGGCCTGCCCCTGCTCGACGGCGGTCAGATAGCCGAGCAAGCCGACCTTGACACCGATGATGGGGACAGGACGGCCGTCGAGGGTGCGCACCGAGCGCAGCATCGTGCCGTCACCACCCACGGACACGAGCACGTCGATCTCGCCGAAAGCATCATCAGCCTCGATCCCGTCGAGCGGCCCGAGGGACTCCAGAGCGGGGACATCCGCCCCTGCGACGACGGCGACGTGGCCGTGGGCAAGGCACCAAGCGATGATTTCGCGGCCGGTGCCGACGGCATCCTCGCGGAACCGGTGGAGGGAAATCCCGACACGAGCCATGGCTACAACCTACGACCGCCCTGCGCCCAGGAGGTGCAACAGGAACTCGGTGTTGCCGTCCTGACCCTTCAGGGGTGACTCGACCTCGCCCGCGACGGTCCAACCGAGGTCACCTGCCGCGCCTGAGACCCTCGAAACCGATGCCCTGTGCAGTACGGGGTCGGTGATGACCCCCCGCCCGCGCGAGGCCTCCTCGCGGCCGACCTCGAACTGGGGCTTCACGAGAAGCACCATCTCGGCAGGGAACCCACCGCCCGCAGAGACGAGATGCGTCATCGCCGGCAGCACGGTCACGAGGGAGATGAACGACAAGTCGGCCACCAGGAGCGAGCAGGGGAACGGCAGGTCGCCCGGGCCCATGTCGCGGATGTTGCGTCCCTCCACCCACACGACCCTGTCGTCGGACGCGATGCGCTCGTGCAACTGGTTGCGTCCCACATCCACCGCGAACACACGGGATGCCCCGTTCTGCAGGAGGCAGTCCGAGAACCCGCCGGTCGACGAGCCGGCATCAATGACGCAACGTCCCTGCACCGCGAGGTTGAACGAGGAGATGGCCCCCTCCAGTTTCTCGCCGCCGCGGCTCACGAAGCGGCGTTGCCGCACGATCTCGATCGCCTCGTCCGGGGCGACCAGACGGGAAGCCTTGGCCGCCGGGGACCCCGCCACCGTCACTGCATCCTCCTCGATGAGGCGGGCGGCCTCGGATCGTGATGCAACGAGTCCGCGCTTCACCATGGCGGCATCCAGCCTGATTCTCACGGCCCGAGCGTAACGACCGCGACCCTCTGCGCACATGGGGTCGTCAGCAAAGGAGTGCGTCGACCACCGCGGCGAGATCCTCGCCCACGATGCACCCGGCCGGGGCATCAGCTGCCGAGCCGACCCCGGTGAGGACGAGACCGAACCGGCACCCGAGCGTGGCGGCGAACGCCCCGTCCGTCGACACCTTGTCCCCCACCATCACGAACTCATCCGGCCCCACGCCGGGGAATCGCGCCGTCACCAGCCCGGCCATCGGTCCGTGGGGTTTGCCCGTGACCACGGGTTCGGCACCTGATGCCGTGGCGATGGCCGCGAGCACGGAGCCCCCACCCGGGAGAGGACCCGCCGGGGTGGGATACGAATTGTCCGCATTGCTGCCCACGAGTCGCGCCCCGGCGCGCACCGCACGCATCGCGTCCGCGAGCACGGTGTAGTCGAACTCGCGGTACAGACCCACCACGACGTCGCTGTAGACATCCGTCCGTCCCGGGTGCTCGTGGGCGACCACCACCTCACAGCCAGCACGGGCAACCTCCTCCCTGAGACCTGCTCCTCCGCAGACGAGCACGCGGCCACCGGGACGCAGGATCGCACCCGCAGACATCGCAGAGGTGACGACACGACCACGCGCATCCACACCGATGTCAGCCAGATGGGCCTCCTGCTCGGCGACGGTCGAGAAAGAGTTGTTCGTCACGTAGAGGATCTCGACACCGGCCGCCGCGGCCTTCCTGAGTGCCCCGACCGAGCCGGCCACCGGACGATGGGCCAGCCACACGACACCGTCCAGATCACAGAGCAGGACCTTTGGCCGCACGGTTTTGTCCATCGTCCCCAATCCTGCCACCCTTGGAGTGTGCCCCGCTTCGAACCCTTCCGCGCCGCCAGGTATGCGCTCGACTCGCCCGAGGAGATTGCTCCGCTCGTCTCGCCACCGTACGACGTCTTCGGCGAGAGGGAACGGGAGGTTCTTGCCGCGTCACACCCGGCCAACATCGTGCACGCGGACTACCCGGTCGAGCGTGACGGACCGGGTCGTTACGACGCATGCGCCGCGGTCCTTGCCGCTTGGGTCGCCGACGGCACGGTGAGTGTCGAGCAATCCCCCTCGTACACCCTCTACAGGATGAGGTTCGTTGACGATGCCGGACGTTCCCGGGAGACGGTCGGGGTGATCGGCGCGCTCGAGGTCGTCGACGAGGGCGCAGGCGGCGAGCTGCCGCACGAACGCACCACACCGAAGGCGAAGACGGACCGGCTCGACCTCACCCGCGCCACCCGGGCGAACCTGAGCCCCGTGTGGGGGCTGTCCCTGACGGCCGGTCTCTCCGCATTGCTCACCGAGCCAGGCGAGACCGTGGCCAGCACGACCGATGCGGCTGGCGTCGTCCACAGCGCCGAACGAATCACCGATCCTGCGCGGGTCGCCGCGATCAGTGCCGCTGTCTCCTCCAATCCGGTGCTCATCGCTGACGGGCACCACCGTTACGCAATCAGCCGGGCGTACCGGGACGAGCAGAGGGCTGTCCGGGGACCGTTGGCGGCGGACCTCACGATGACCTACGTGGCTGAGCTCGTGGCCGACCAGCTCAGCATCGCAGCAATCCACCGGCTCGTCACGGGACACACGGCCGGTCAGGTGCTGGAGCGAATCACGCCGTTCTACGGTGCTGAACCCGCGGGCCCGGTGGATTCCACCACCCTCGCGAAGATGGACTCAGCGGGGCGCCTGTGTCTGGTGGGTCCGGACGGCACCGGCACCTTTCTTGTGCCGCGGGAGGACGCCTTCCGCGGCATCCGCGACATGGACAGCGCCCGACTGGAACACGCGCTCGGCGACATGATCGGTGCGGTCAGCTACCAGCACGGGGTGAACGACGTTCTTGCACGCCTTGCCGCGGGCGAGGCGGACTGCGCAGTGCTCATCCGGCCCGTGTCGCTCCAGGAAATTCGGCGCACCGCAGACACCGGCGAGTTGATGCCGCCGAAATCGACCTTTTTCACCCCGAAACTCCTCACGGGGATGGTGTGGCGGCCTCTCGTGCCGTGACCTCGTTGGTTCGTCGCGTCAGGTGATCGAGGCGGCAAAGATTCCCGCGATGGTCGCATCGAGGACCGAGTCAAACTCGGTGTCGTCCTGGAGTGCGGACAGGCCCTCGGACAGCGCGCGGGAGAAACTGGCGATCACACCCTTGTTGCGTGACAGCCGGGCATTCGCGACCTCACGGCTGTAACCACCGGACAGCGCCACGACCCGCACGACGCGCGGGTGGGACACGAGGTCCCCGTAGAGATTGTCGGAATCAGGGAGAGTGAGCTTCAGCATCACCGACTGGTCCGCCGACAGTTCATCGAGGTGGGACACGAGAGAGGCCTTCAGGATGACTTCTGCATCGGCCTTGTCCTTGATGTTGATGTCCACCTCGGGCTCGATGATCGGGACTAGTCCGTGCCCGATGATCTGCCGGGCGACGTCGAACTGCTGTGCCACGACAGCCTCGATGCCGGTTGTGCTGGCCGCCTTGATGACGGACCGCATCTTCGTGCCGAAGATTCCCTTGGCCGCGCCCCGGGCGCAGAGCGCATCGAGTTCCGGCATCGGCTTCATCACCTGGACACCGCCGGACTCGTCGGCGAGACCCTTGTCGATCTTGAGGAACGGAATCACCTTCTTGCGGCTCCAGAGAAACTCGGCCGAACCGAGTCCCTCGATCTGGCGGTCCATCGTGCCCTCGAAGAGAATCGCACCGAGCACGCGGTCACCGTTGAAGGCCGGGCTGAGGATCATGCGCGTGCGCATCGCATGCATGAGATCGAACATCTGCTCGTCACCCGCATAGGACGACTCCTCGATGCCGTAGAGCCCCAGTGCCTTCGGGGTGCTGCCGCCGCTCTGGTCGAGAGCCGCGATGAAACCCCTCCCCGTGCGCATTCGCGTCAGTTGCTCGTTGTTCATGTGTGCACCTCTTGTTGGCTGTACGGGGACGGTGCCACAATAATCAGCGGGCCGACAGACCCTCCGCGACTCCCTGCAGGAACCTGCCGACCTGGCCGGATCTGCGCACCACCGTGACCTTCCCGGCGCGGACATCCGTGCGAGCGGCCAAGCCTCCCCCGGCTGCAAAAAACCGCTTGTTCACGGAGCCGAACACAGCGACACGCGTGCCCGCCGGGAGTGGGTTCTCTCCCTCCATGCTGACGGGCACGACGCTGCGCCCCTCGGGCCCCCTGCAGACCACGTCAAACGATGTGAACACCCGTCCGTCCCCTGTTTCGGTGACAGTCGCGTCACGGCTCACCTCGCCCACGATCGCAACGACGTTGACATCAACGGACATGACCGGCCCCCCGGACCGTGTTTCCTGGGTCTTTTTCTGCGCCACTGTCGGACCTCCCTGCGGGGGGTCATGTGGAGCGTCAACCACCGAGTGCGGCAAGCCTCTCGACGACGTCCGCGAAGGAGGGGTCGTGGGCGGCGACACGCTCGAAGAACATGCGTGCCTCGATCACATTGCCGAGCCTGTCGTTCAGGTCCCCGATCACGTACCACTGGCGCAGATGGTGCTCGCCCGGGCGCTTCACGTCGTTCGCCGTCTTGTCCATGAACGAGAGTGCCTCCACGAGAAGACCCCTGTCGGCGAGGGATCCGGCCTGGACGATGCGGGCCTCAGCCATCAGTTCCGGGTTCGGGGATGCAGCGGCGACCTCTCTCCACAGCTCCTCGACCCGTGCGTGATTACCGAGCGCCCTGTAACAGTCTGCAAGCACCGCGTGGTTGAAGATCCATCCAGAATTGAGCTCCAGGGCCCGCTCGATCTCCTCGGCAGCACGTTTCCACTGGCCCGATCGGTACAGACACA